>JAIXVN010000518.1 GCA_027483005.1 Verrucomicrobiaceae bacterium | reverse complement strand
TTTCCTCCCTTGCCAATGATTCCCTGTGCCAGCCCGGTGCGGGTGGCGCGGAAGGAGGCCTCCACGGTGAGCGAGGTGAATGCGGTCGTGCTGATTGGGGCATCCGCCAAGGTGTAAAGGTTGTCGCAGACATAGCGGTTTCCATCCACTGCCACGAATGTCAGCGAGGCGGTGTTCATCGCGGAGGTATTGGTGATGCTCGGCTCAGCGGCCCGCGTGCTGTAGGCCGGGGCGGTGTATTCGGCGTAGGTGATCATTTCGTTGCCATTTCCACTGACATCCTGCACGGCACCGGCGATCTGCGGATAGGCCACCGCCCCTGTGGTTTTCTCCTCGAAGCGCCAGTAGGCGAGCGTCGGCGGGGCCGAGTCCGCGACGATCGGATGGGTTCCCTCGTGGTATTCCACCCGGTCGATGCGGCCATCGGAATCCGAGTCCGCCGTGCCATTCACATGGGCCGTGGCCTCGGCCAGAGTGTCGCCCGTCACCAGGAAATGCCTCACCTCCCAGCCGTCCGGCAGCCCGTCGAGATCCAGATCGGGAGAGGAAAGCTGGTTCGTGGGCGTGGTGATCGCGAAGTACTCGGTGACGTTGTCAAAGAGGTCGCCATCGGCATCCGCCGATGGATCGCAGGCTCCGAGGGTGGTGAAGAATTGGATCTCCCAGCCATCGCTGATCTGGTCGCCATCGTCATCGGGAAAGCTGGAGCGTGAATTCGGCAGCGTGGCGGCGGCGAACTCGGCGGCGTTGGTGCTGTAGTCCCCGTCCGGATCGCTGATCGGAAGCTGGGCGAGGCTGCCGAAGTAGTTGATTTCCCAGCCATCCGGGAGCGTGTCCACATCACTGTCGGGAAATGATGCGGCACTGTTGGGATTCGTGGCGGCGGTGAATTCCTGGAGGTTGGTGCAGAAGTCGTTGTCCGGATCATCCACGCCGGACCAGGTGGTGAGATCGCCGAAGTTGCTCGTTTCCCATGAATCAGGGAGCCCGTCGAAATCGCTGTCCGGATCGATTCTTGTCAGCGAGCCGGTGGAGGTCAGGAACTGATAGGCGCCATCCGGAGAAATCCAGGCAGTGCCGACCTTGGTCCAGCCGTCGATGCTGAAGGTCGTGCCAAAGGTTTCGATGAGCGTGGCGGTGTTCACCAGCGGGTAGGTGGTGCCGATGACGGTGGAGGCTCCAGTCAGGTTGATCGTGAAAGCGCCATTGAAGGTGATGGCAACCGTGCCGGTGACGGTGTTGAAGGCACCGGATGTCCCGATCGCGAAGGCCAGCTTGCCGGTATCGGCCAGCACGGCTCCGCTGGCTCCGACGACGCTGATGTTTCCGGTGTAGGTGTTCGCACCGCTGAGGATCACCTGTCGGCCGAGGACGTTGTTGGTCGAGAGCACGAGGCTGCCGGTGCTGCCGCTGATGGGCGCGGTGACGTTGATCGACGCATTGTTGGAGAGGAGCGTCGTGGCCCCGGTGCCGGTGATCGTGATGCCGTTGCCGGCGAGGACGAAGGCAGTGGAGTTGTTGCTGGCGTTGTTGACTGTCGTGCCATTCAGCGTGAGGTTGTTGAGGGTGATGACAGGCGCGGTGGCGGGGGCCGTGAAGGAGCCTTTGTAGTTGAAGGTCGCGCTGGTCATTGTAAGCGAATCACCTGCGAAGGTGTGGCTGAGGGCGCTGTCGGCGGGACTACGCAGAGTAATGCCGGAGTTCACGAAATACGCGTTTCCGGCAGCAGGAGCCAGTCCGTTGGACCATGAAAGGTTGGACGCCAGCGAGCTCGTGCCGATGCCGTTGCTGGTGTTGAGCGTGACATCCGCGCAGAAGGCGGGGTTGGTCATGGCGAGAGTGGCGAAGGCCGACGCGGCGATGACTGCGAAGGACCGTTGGCCGGAAAGGTCCTTGTGGAGGAGATGGATATTAGTCGGTTTCATGAATCTGGGGATTTGGAATTAGCATGCCGCCGATGACTTGGCTCAGATGTCCTCGTGGGTCGGTGATGGCATGAAACGCACCGGTGCCGTTTGAGCAGGTTCCACCCCACATTGTTCCTGGCTTGCTCCGGAATGGGTCGTTTGGATTGTATTATTGCAATACAACCACGCCCTGCCATGACTCATGCCTGTAACCATGACGCAGCCCATTCGCAGAATCCTGCTCGCCGATCAGGTCGTCGAGGAGCTGCGCCAAGGCCTTCGTGAAGGACGCTGGAGCCAGGTGCTTCCGAGCGAGCAGGAACTTGTGCGCGAGCTCCAGGTCAGCCGCGTGACCGTGAGGAGGGCGCTTCAACAAGTGGCTTTTGAAGGCTTGATCCGCTTGGGAGGAAAGGGCTGCCGCCATCGAGTCGAAGACGCAGCCACCCGTCCGGCCAAGGCGAAGGGAAAAGTCATCCGCTTGCTCACCTCTCGCTCACTGATGGAAATGGGTGCCCTGCATCTCGTCATCTGGGACAGCATCCGCGAGAAGATGGGAATCGCGGGCTACACCGTGGAGTATGAACTCCACCCCAAGCTCTATCAGAAAATCAGCCCCACCGAACTCGCGCGGCTCGACTCTCTTCCAGGCACCGCCGGCTGGGTCCTGTTCTTCTCCACGGGGGAACTGCAGCGCTGGTTCTCTAACAACACCCGACCCTGCCTCGTCATCGGTCCGGTCTATCCGGGCATCCGGCTTTCCAATGTCTATCCGGACACCGTGGCCAGCGCCCGCCATGCGGCCGGGCTGTTCCACTCGAAGGGCCATCGCGAACTCATCTATCTGATGACCGCCGTCTCGACTCTCGGTGACCACCGTGGTGCGGAAGCTTTCCTCGAGGAATCCGCGCGCTTGGGGATGAACGCCCGCATCCATCACTACGGTGTCGCCATCAAAGAGCTTCGACGGAGCATCACCCAGACCCTGATGGCCAGGCCCCGCCCGACCGCGTTTTTTTCCTACAATCCACAGCAGTGCCTCACGCTTCTCGGCCTGCTGCATCGGGCCGGGCAGCAAGTCCCGCGCGATGCCTCGGTGCTTGCCGGATGGGATGACACCGCCCTCGAATACACCGTGCCAACCATCGCCTGCTATCGCGTGAACGGAATCAAGACGGGCCACCGCGTCGCGCGACTGCTGATGGATCTCATAGAGAAAGGCATCGGCAAGACCCGCAGCCTCGCGATCGTGCCCGAGTTCGTTGCTGGGGAATCCGTCGGACGACTTGGAAGATGAACCTCGCCCTCGTTCACTCCCGCCCGAGATGCCGGTTGATTGCGAAGTCCGCTTGGTCGCAGCTTTTGCGGCCTTGAGTGTCTGCGCGATTGTTTCGGACAATCTTGAAATCGACCGGTGTTTGACCAACTCAAACCAACCCGATGAGATCCTCGCCCATCCGCACGGTGACATTGATTCTGTTGCTGCTCATGACCGTCACCATTTGGTGGTGGCAGGTGGACAAGGCCGACGTTCCCTCGTCGATCAAGGAGGCCGCGACGAACCAGAACGGCATGGAATCCACACCGTCTTCCGATGCTGAGGAGGAAAGGTCGCCTTCAGTTCGCGGCAAACGACCGGATCTACCCAAGAGCGGATTGGGGGCAGGGCTTCCTGAAGTCCAAGGCGAGGAGATCACCAGTGCCGCCGTCCACACCCGGATTCCGGCGGGGCACTCGCTGGTCACCGGAGGCTACCGGATGGGCGATGGTCACCATGAGTTCGTCGTGCTCACTCCGAAGTGGCTGGAGACTCCTTCGGGAAAGAAACAGATCCAGTTGGAATCAAGGATCCTGAACGTGAACGAAGAGGCGCTCCTCAGCACCGGCCTCAACAGCCTCGTCACCAGGGAACAGAAAACCATTCAGAACGCCGAGGTCTGGACCCCGGAGGATGTGACCCGCACGCTGACCGATGCTAAAGGGCTGAACCTGCTTTCGTCTCCCTCGATTGTGATCAACCCGGGAGGCTCGGCACAGGTCCAGATCGGCAACACCCAAACGTCCTTCACCCTCGACCTGGTGGCCAGCGAGGCTCCCGATGGTGGCTTCGAGCTGAAGTCGGAGATCAAGCGGGTGGAGTGATCGGGTCGATTGATCGACCCAACCAGTGAACCTCCACACCGGGCTGGCAGCCGATCTGGAGTCTCGCATCGAAGGTCTGCCGCCTTCGCCCCATCCCGGCCCTCCTTCATCAAGAGCCGGGGCATTCCTGCCCCCGTGTTCTGCGTGGACCTCCTTGCCGCCCCCGGCCCGCTCGGCTTTGGCAATCCCCGGATATGCGTGCAGGTGAAATCCACCGATTCGCCGATCGAACAAGAGCTCCTCCACCGGCTGGTCGGCACGATGAACAACGTCCGCGCCGATCATGGGTTGCTCGTGAGCTGTGGGGCCTTCAAGCAATCAGTCGAGAAGGAGCGTTCCACCCAGTTCTTCCGCGTACGCCTCTGGAACCGGAACGACCTGATCGAGAACCTCCTCACCCACTACGACTCCCTCGACGAGGACCTCCGCTCCGAACTTCCCCTGAAACGGATCTGGACGATCACCAACCCGGGGAGGAGTGATGGGCAGTGAGTCGGCCTGCCATGCTGGCAAACGGCGAACAGCTATAAAGGCCGCACCCCCCCGGCGACAAGGCAAAAGCA
>JAIXVN010000372.1 GCA_027483005.1 Verrucomicrobiaceae bacterium | reverse complement strand
GTATGCCAAGATTTTTCTCAGGGGAAGATGCCGACGATCAAGCTAGCAGCCTGTTGAAAAACGAAGAATCGCGGGATGGATGAGCGGCTGTGCTGAGATCCGGATGGCGCGGCGGTGGCTGGGATAAATCGGGCGGCTTGAGCTGATGAGGTTCCTCCAGTTCGACAGGTGCGCCAGCAAGACCGCCCACAGGCTGCGATATAGCGCCATACGGCCCGCCCGGTTGCCCGCCAGCCATTGCTTTGCCGTGCCGCAGCCGGTGAGGTGGCGCAGTAACAGCGAGAGGTTGTGGGCCAGGGCGGCGCAGAGCTGGCGTTTGGTGAGGTTCTTGCAACCTCGGAGGGTGGCACGACGGTGTTTGCCATGGTCGAGGACGTGGCAGAAGCTCCGTTCGAGGTGTTCGCCGCGCTTGCGCAGGAGGGCTTTGCCGCTTGCGCTTTTGACGGCTCGCTTCGCCTTGGCAAGAACCTGACGGACGGTGGAGTCCTGCTTGTCGGGTCTGCGTTTGGAGGCGTGGGGGTCGCCGATGATGACGCGGATGCGTTCGCTTTGGAGCCCGCAGACATGCTCGACACTGAAGTAGCCTTCGTCGGCGGTGAGGCTTGTTAGAACCTTGGTCTGCTTGGGGTCTTCACAGACACGGGCAAGGACTTCTCCGGCGGCAAGGACACGAACTGTTAGATCCTCGGTATCGCCCTGGTCGCCACAGCGGACTTCGGCGGCGACGATGACTCCAGTGTCGAGATCGGTGATGTGCTCGGGCTTGTAGATCATGTCACAGGCACCGTGTTTGGTGAGGCCGACCTTGGCGTCCGGATCGTGGGGGTTGACCCACTCGGCGTTGCTGGTCTTGCGGCCTTCACGCTTTTTGTCGAAGCGGCGCACGGCTTTGGTGTCGTCCGGGTCGATGCCAGCTTCGGCAGCCAGGCGTTTGACGTAGTCCCAGTATTGTTCCTCGGTGTTGCGGTGGACGAGTTCGCGCAGGGAGGCGTTGGCTTCGATGATGCTGGAGTCGATGCCGAGGTTGCGTCCCTTGAGCAGGCCGTGCTGGCGCAGGCCGGTGAGCACGAGTTCGAAGGCGGCTTGATAGAGGTCCGCGCCGAGGCGTCCGCGGATGACGCTGAGGCTGGAGTGATCGGGCGTGGCTTCGTGGAGTTCGTAGCCGAGGAAGGCGCGCAGGGAGAGGGAGTCGGAGCAACGGCTGGCGATGGAGCGTTCGCTGGGAAGGTTTTCAAAGAAGCCGATGATGAGCATTTTGAAATAGACGGCCGGATCAATGCCGGGGCGTCCCCCACAGGAGATATCGGCATAGGCGGGCATGCAGATTTCACGGATGCCTGCGGCGAAACCGATGGCATTGAGCGTGTCCTCAAGCTTGCGATAGAAGGTGCTGGCGGTTGCCTGGGGCAGGCGGCGGGTCTCGATCCAGAATTCCTGCTGGTTCTCGGCGGCGGCTTGGCGTGGCTTGAACATGCGCGGGTAGAAGACGAATGAACGAACTTTCGTTTTTCAACAGGATGCTAACCGACGCGGAATGGTCATGAGAGGGGAGGGAATATTGCCATCCCTTGTGCGGCCGGAACGTGCTCCTACGCGGCACCAAACGCAAAATCCGAGGCAAGGAGAGTAGCCTCCTCACCCCGGATTTGTAACCACCGAAAAATGGTGAATTGATCAGCCTTTGAAGCTCGCGTTCGGATTGCCATCGTCGAGCAAGTCGCCGATCCGGTTCACCGAGTCCTTGAGGATCGAAGCGGCAGCAAACACGATCACGCCGACCTTTGGATCAACGAATGGAATGGTCCCGATGGCGGTGATGAAACCGGCGATTTTACCGGTGAAACTGAGGTATTTGAGTGCTTTCATGGTCACTCGGGGTGGTGTCAACGGTCCCCCTGCTGAAAGTGCTTGGAGCCGCACCATCGTGTTGGTAGTGGTTCGTCCGTGAAAATGGCCCGCAAAAGCGTCGGTAGACGAAGTCTGCACTTCCGATTCGCCTTTTGCCCTGATCACCGACCGGTCTTGTATCACCCGCAAGTTCAACCTGTCGTTAAATGCGAATGTTGTAAAAAAATCTCCCGATACATAACCACAAATAAAATATAATCGAAATGGATAATATTTACATACACCACAACAACGAGCAAGTCGGACCTTTCACCGAAGAAAAGATCAGACGCTATCTGGAAGAAGGTAGGATTCAGCCAACGACATTGGCATGGGTAGATGGTGCGGCTGATTGGAAGCCGATCGCCGAAATGTTGGGCTTGGCTTCGACGCCGCCGCCACCTGTTCAAGCGCCGCCCCGGCCACAAGCTCAAGCACGGCAACAGCAGGGTCCTGCTTATGCTGCTCCTCAATCACAACAACCGAGCCACCAAGCGAACCCAAAGAAACTGATTTTGGCGAGTTGGCTTATGATTGGTGTTACTTGTCTCGTGGCTTTGATCCCAGGTATTGGTTTTCTGACATGGATCATCGCGTTTCCAATACTTTTAATAACATTTATTCTCGGAATTATTACACTCACCAAGGGAAGGACAACGCAAGGTGTCATGATTTTGCTGACAAGCCTAATTGCAGCACCCGTATTTCTAGTAATTGCACCCATTATTACTACGGCGGGAGCTGTTGCTGCTTCTGATTCTGCTTCCGGTAGATCAATCAGTGGCTCGAATGAATCCAAATCACCGAATGTTGAGGCAGTCAGTGGAGATTTGAAGGCGCACATTGTCGGGTATTGGAAGAGCGTGAAGAAGAATGACCTAGACGACACTTATCTGTATAAGGCGTTTTCAGAGACGGAGTATTTTGATATTGCTGGTTGGATACCCTACAAGGTTGTTGGTATTGATGGAAATGAACTTACCTTCGCCTGGTCGCAAGATTCTGGTGCGCTTGGAGAGTTTGATCGCAAGACAAGAATAAGTTTCTTTTCAAATGATAAGATGAGAATTGATTATGATCGCTTCTCTGAAGGTTATGTTTACGAGAAGATTTCGGAAGAACAATGGTTGAGAGAGAAGAAAGAACTTGATGATGAAGCGATTCAACAGTTGCGCCAGAAAATAGGGGAGACGATTCGACGGCTAGATAATTGATGTATGCCTGGCAAGTATCAAGAGCAATGGGCGCACGCACTTTACGTTCTACGCCCTCCACTTCCGTACCATTGCGACCAGCGACATCACGCCGACTGCCAGACCGACGATCAGCGACGATACCCGGAGCGTCCATTCGATTTGTTCCTGAAGCGATGTGACCACTCCGACAATCGGCGATGCGATGCCGACGAGGGCTTTGCTGACGTAGTCGAGGTCGATTGGCTGGCGCATGGCCCGGTGGCAGGTGTCAATTTGCT
>JAIXVN010000598.1 GCA_027483005.1 Verrucomicrobiaceae bacterium | reverse complement strand
GGGGAAAGCAGGCCCTTCTCGACATGGCGTGCACCGTCGGGAATCGGGACCGATCGCTCATCCAGCACCAGTCCGCGGCGATAGCGGAAGACCGTGCTGCCATCGGCCAGTTTCACCAGACGACCGCCGGTCCGCGAGGGAATGCCGGACCATTTCCCGAAGGTGAAGACATGCGGGCTCTCGGGAGTGGCATGTTTCCGTCCGCGCCAAGGGAGCAGCACGTCAAAGGCGTATCGCGTGCCGAAGATCATCAGTCTCATCGCCGCCGGGGCCAGCCACAGTGCAGCGAGGATGATCATCCCGCAGAGCGCGGCGGCCAGCCATGGGGCGACCAGATAAACCAGGCCAAGACCGATCAGCGAGCCCGTGCGCATCAGTTTCAACAACGCGTCCAGGCTCGAGAATGGGGAGAGAATGATCAGGACATTGATCGCATGGCTGCACAGCCAGACCGCGAGGAAGGCCACGATCGCGACCGGGACCAGCAGCCACCAGGCGCTGACGTCAATGGACCCGAGGCCGTTCAGCATGGCGGTTGGGACCTGCACTTTTTCGTGAGGAGCCATTTCCCGGATCACGAGGGGAACGAAGGCCGCACTGGCGACGAGCGCGCTGGCCTTGCTTTCGAGCAGCTCCACCATGTCGAAGGGCTTCTTCAGAATTCCCGGCAGGGTCACGCCGAGCGAGTCCTTCAGGAAGCAAAGAGACAGCAGGACGGCACCCGTGCCCCAGGCCCATGGCTGGCAGTACCAGGGCAGCAGCGGCCTGTGGTTCGCGGGGGCTTTCCAATACTTGTAGGCCCCAACGGCGGAAACCCCGAGCAGTGGAGAAATGGCGACCCCGGTGATCTCCGTGATGCCCTGGCTCAAGGCGACGCCTGGGACCAGCTCGGGCTTCTCCGACGGCTCGCCGACGGCGCGTGCAGTGAGGGTCAGCATGAACGCGCAGAGCAGCGTCATGATCGCAGCAAGTCGGAATCTCCACATGTCCCGTTGCTAGCATCGCCGGGGCGCTCTCGCAAGAGACTGCGGTCGCTGTCGCCTCTTTTGCCAAAGCGGCTCTACTCATTTCCCGTTTCCCACCAAACAGGAGCGGTCCAGACCCGGTCATCACCCGCCTTGGAGGACTGGGTGATGCGCAGGAAGACGAACGTTCCGGTCTCAGGGAAATCCAGCTTGCCGAGTGAGATCGAGGAACCTGCTGGACTGTTGCCCTTGATTCGATGGCTTGCGGCGACGCCCGCCAAAGGCCCGCCGATCCTGCCGCGGATGACCTCGATGGTGTAGTCGGCATCCGGCTCGCCCTCGTCCTCGATGCGCAGCTCCAGAAGTTGCGGAGTGGGAGAATCCTGAGATCGGATCACCTCTCCCATCAGCCGACCTCCGATGCGGGCGATGACTTTCAGGTTCCGATCCTCGGTCGCATAGGTGTGTCGTGCGCGCAGCGCGGCCAGCAGGGCGGGCTTGGTCAGGTGCTCGGACAGGATCGCGGTGCGGACCTCGGTGGCAGTGCCCCAGTTTTCCTCGTGGTTGTCCTGATTTCCGGTCGGCGCGAGATGGAAGCCGAGTTGAAGAAAACGCACGTAGTAGTTCTCCATCACCTGCGGGGCACGGCGATCGGTGGAGCCTGCGGGAGGCTCGCCATTGAGCACCTCGATGAGGCTGCTGGCAGCGCCCATGCGCTTGACCCACTCGCCTTCGCTGCCGAAGTCATCGCGCCCAAAGTCCCGCCACCGGAGGGCGGGAAATGGCGGGAACGGAGAACCGAGCGCCGGATGGTTGAGCTGCATGACCGGTGGATTTCCGGAAGAATCGCGATTCGCCTCCAGCCACGGCAGAAGCTCATCGAACTCCCCATTCTTCAAGGCGATGACCTCCGGCACGTCGAACAGGTTGACATGATTGCCCTTCGACATGGAGGAATACTCCTGGCCGGAGAAGGCGATGAACTTTCCCGAAACCGTGAATCGGTCGGCGGTCGGTCGCAGGGCGGAGGCGGGTGGCCCCTTGTAGAGGGCGGCCTTTGTTTCGGGCGTCGAGGTATCTCCACCGAGCAGATGATTGTGCTCGGTCACGGCGAGGAAATCGAGCTTCGCCACATCGCGGGCATGAGCAAAGGCCTGCTCGGGGGTTCCTTTTCCGTCGCTGTAGGAGGTATGGCTGTGGAGGTTTCCGAAAAAGACCTGCATCGGCTCGGACGTGGGAGGATTCACGACGGGTGCAGGTGGCGGCAGTGGCGCGGCTTCAGTGGCTGCCCCTGAAAGCGCGGAAAGCGCCGGGCGTGCCTTTCCCTTCGGATCAAACAAGGCGAAGGCGGACCAGATGTCGGAGCCGGCCCGTTCCGGACTCCAGTAGAAGACCGCCGCAAGGTGATCGGACGTGCGCGCCATCTTCACGAGATCCGCCAGCCAGCGTTGTTGACCGGACTCGTCCTGCGGATAGCCAGGAATCGACTTGTTCCAGTCGGCAAACTGTCCGCCGAACCAGGCCTCGGCTGGATAGCCGGTCTCACAGATCACCACCGGCTTCTTCAGTGCCCCATGGAGCGCTCCGATCCGCCCCTGCAGATAGGCCAGCGAGCGATGATCGATGGCGGCCGCCGCCGTCGGGAAATAGCTGAGCCCTGCGAAGTCCACCGCCACGCCCTGCGCGATCATCAACTTCCAGAACTCGACGCAAAACTCCGCGTTCTCCCACTGCGTCAGGTGCAGGACGAATCGCGCATCAGGCACCACCTTCCGGACCCCGCGCTGGGCCGCCGAGAGAATGCCTGCCATCTTCGGCCAGATCGACGTGCGCATGTGGTCGAGGCTCACCCGCTTCGTCCATTCCTCTTCAAAGATCCCGCAAACTCCGAAGTCGATCTCATTGCCGATCTCGTAGGCCTCGACCTTGATTCCTGCCTCCGAAAACCGGCGCGCGACCCTTTCCGTGTAGGTCTCGACCTCCTTCAGCAAGGCCTCCAGGTCCAGGTCCTTCCAGACCGCCGGACGGGGCTGTTTCACAAAGTCCGCCCATTGATCGCTCAGGAAAATCGTCAGCAGCGGCTTCATGCCCGCCGCCTGGGCGCGTCTTGCCGTTTCCAGCGCATCGTTCAATCCATTGACTCCATCCTCTCCCACCCACAGCCGCACCCTGAAGCGGTCGCACCCGGCCTTTGCCATCGTTTCGAAAACGTCCGCCTGCTTTCCGTCCACGTTCCAAGTCCTTCCGGCCCGCTCCATTTCGAGGGCGTAGTTCATGTCCACTCCCACCCCGGCCGTCGTGCCTGCCTTGTCTCCGAACAAGGGCATCAGGAAGGAAAGCGCGAGTCCTGCCGCCAGCAGCGATCGCTTCATGAGCCTGGTGGGGTTCGAGTCATGGCTTCACGGGCAAGCAAACCGCATTCCATCTCACGGGCCTTTGCCGGGCCGATGAATCTCACTCCTCTTCGAACAGCTCGATCTTCAGTTTATCGAGCGTTTCCTGATCGAGGACGAAGGGGTTCTCGTCGGTGGTCAGCCGACCATAGTAGAAACGGTTGTTCGCTCCCTCGGCCGCGGGGGCGATGACGAGTTCCTTGCTGCCGATGCCGAGTTCATTGCCTTCGTCGTCGGTCAGTTGTGATCGGACGACAAAGCTGAGCGTGGGATTCAAAAGCGCCTGGTCGGCCGCGGCGTAGTCGGCGGGCAGCCAGCGGTTCACGGAGAGGTTGGAAAGGACCTCAAGCAGGTAGTTGGCGTGGGTCTCATCGAGATCGGAGCTGACGTCCTTGCCATCACGGATGGCCTTCCATTTCAAATCAAAGTTGTCGAACTCCAGCGTCACGGGTGGAAGAAGATCGCGGCGCACGGTGATCGATTTCAGGTCGGTGCTGTTGAGCGACCAGAGCCTGGAGTCCTTCCACTGATAAGGCTGGGTGGCGATGCGGGTGATGATTTCAGAATCGACCTTCATCACACTGGTCGTGCCGCGGCGGTTGACATAGACCACGCCCTGCTTGTCGGTGCCGAAGGCGAGTTCAATGGCCTGGTTGTCGACGGCGAGGAAGCGGAGGGAAAGAAAGGGCTTGTCGAGTCCCCAGGGCGTGAAGTCGGTGGCGGCATCGGTGACGAAGGCCTTGATTTTCGCATCAGTGACGGCCTTGAGGAGTTCGAAGAGCCGCCGTTCGTTCGCGGCTGGCGGGTTCTCGCCCTCGCCGATGGCCCATTTTCCGGGAAGCTTGGTGATGAGCAATGATGGCTTTCCCGCGGGCTGGATGAGGATGCCTTTCACCGAGGCGACGTTGATGTTGGTGAGGGTGGAGTCGCGGAGATCGTTGACGGTGAGGGGAAGCGACGAGAGCGAGACAAGGTCGGCATTGGCCTTTGAGGGCAGCTCGAAGACTGCGTTGGGCCGATCACTCACGGTGGCCAGGCGCGAGTTGGCGTCGGCGGATTGGGCCGGATGAATGTCGAGGACCGTTTCCGTCGAGGAGCCGAAGAGGCGGACGGCGATCTGTTCGGAACCCGCCGTGTTGGCGGTGGTCG
>JAIXVN010000158.1 GCA_027483005.1 Verrucomicrobiaceae bacterium | reverse complement strand
GCGAGCAGGATCGAGAAAAGCGGACCCGCAAAGGCGACGATGATCTTGTCGATCGGCTTGATCGCCGGGAGAGGACGGGCGTCGCTGTTGGAGCCCTCGATCGCCTCCATCGGGGCCATTTGGGGCAGCGCCACGAAACCACCGGCCGGAATCCAGCCGAGCCCGTATTGCACGCCGCCGATTTCCTTTTTCCAGATGGGCTTCCCGAACCAGATCTGGAAACGGTCCACCTGCAAGCCCCGCCATTTCGCGGCCAGGAAGTGACCCAGCTCGTGAACGAAGATGATGAGATTGAACGACGTGATGACCACGAGGATCAGCAAGGCGATGTGAAGAATCTTGGAAAGGTCGGGCATGAACTGCGATTTGCGTCATCAACCTAGCGTGCGAAGCCAATGCATCAAGTGGATTGACGCGAGCGGGTGATGATGTCGAAACTCCACTCCATGGCATTCAGGATCGATGACGCGGTGCTGCGCGGCGAGATCGACAACACCGTCGAGGGTCGCACGACCGGGCGCATCTGGCTCGTAGGTCGGGAGGAGCCGCTGACGCTGGATCTCGATGGTGACTGCTGGCGCGATCTGGCCGGAGCGCGGCTGACCTTTGAGAACCCCGAACCCAGTCCCGATCCCGATGCGGGGACACTGTCCTCCGTCCAGACCGGAGTGGTCGGTGACATCACCGCTTCACGAAAGGCGCGGATCGCGACAGTCGGCGAGGACGAAATCCAGTCGCTGCATGCCTCAGGCCGGGAGATACCTTATGAGTGGAAGAACCTGCTCTACCTCGAATGGTTCAGTGAAGCGAATGGTCGGGTGCTGATCGAGACCTCCGACTACCGGCTCACCGTCACCGAGCATCAGTGGCAGATGGATGCCGATTCCGAGCAGGCCCAGCAACTGGCGAATCTTCACGCCATGCGGGATTTCATGGCCTCCCTGATTCTCCGCCGCAAGCCGGCTCAGGAGGACAGTGCCGCCGCGAGCGATGAGCTTGACGAGTATGAATGGGAGGAACGGCTGAAGGAATCCGATCGTCTGGCCGATGCCTATCAGGAAGTTCTCGAGAAGTACATGGACGATGGCGATGCCGAGCGGAAGGAGGCCTTTGTCATGGGCTGGGATGGTTTGCTCGATGCCCTGGCCGAGCGCGATGAGACGGAGGTCATCGACCCGTTTGATGACGAGGAGTTGCAAAGTTCCTCTTCGAGCTGGCAATCCTCCAGCCTCGACGAGGAGGAGGAAGAGGAACGCCATCCCTTGCAGGCGCTTTCCTACGAGGTCGCCCTGCGGGCCATGGATCTTGTTTCCCGGGAGGGCGGCTCTGACACTGCGGAGCATTGCCTGGTCTCGAATCTTCTTCAGGTCAGCGCCAAGCTCGCTGGAGCCCTGACCGGTCATGGCAGCGGCTATGAGCCCGAGGCCGGGTTCGTGCTCGCGGTCCTGAAGCGTTGCCTGAACTGGCTCAACGAAGCGATGTCCGCCTGCCAGGCCCTGCTGGATCAGGAAAAGGACGAGGATCACAAAATGGCCCTCACCCATCTGCGGCAGTCGGTCTTCGAAATCCGGGACGGCATTGTCGCCCTGCGGCGCGAACTGAAGCATGGATGATTGAAGGGCTGATCACTCGTTTCCACTCGAACGCGCGTGCTCCGGTCACGGTCCCTCATGCGAGGACCGCTTGATGAAATGCCATTTGCAACCTGAGAACCTGGTGTTTATCCTTCGCATCATGAAAACCCTTTTGGCTTTCGTTGCTTTCCCGGTTCTGGCGTTCCTCCCATCTTGCGCACCGGTTTCTTCAGGTCAGCCCGAGGACCCGTCCACCATGATGAGGCTGCATCGCGCCACCCCATCCGAGGACCTTCAGGAATCGGAAAGAACCCGCGGCGGTGGGGTGATCTCCACCAGCGGGAAACGCGACTGGAATTTCTGATCCCTCGTCGAGCCGCCTCAGGGTTGGGCTTCCTTTTTCTCCTCGATCCGGTAGTCCGGGAAGCCGAGAACTCTCGGGGTGCGGCTGCCTTCCTGAACGATGACGAACTGCACGGTCCGTGAGCGGGAATCGAAGGACCAGTTCGTTTCACAAAGGGGATAGAGCACGTCGCTGCCGGGCAGGCGGAACGAGAGGTTGACCTTGTAGTCGTCGTTGCCGCTGGCCGGGGCGTTGAGGATGACGCGGGAGTTGGGGGCCATGGCGAGCTGCTCGCGACCGACCTGGCCGCCGACGCTGTTGGGCGTGAGGTTGAACCACAGCATCTGGCCGGCCTTGAACTTCGCGGCGTCGGCATCGATGATCTGCATCCGGACCGGGACCGACTTGTTGGCGGGGTCGCTGTTGAGGATGAGGTAGAAATCGTTGATGGCGGCAGCAATGGAGGCTTTCGGCGCCGTCGGATCGACCTCTTCAGGTTTCAGCGGTGGGGTGGTGAGCAGACGGAGCACGAGGTCTCCAGCGGGCAGATGATACACCGGTGAAAAACTCATGCGCGGCAGCTCGACTGGCTGGCAAGTGGTGCCGTCGAAGAGTTGGAGGGTTTCCGGCGCTCCCTGGGGTGCCCCGAGAAACAGAATGCGGCAGGTGCGGGGGCCTTTCGTTTCGGCGGCGGTGAGGGGTTGAAGGAGGCAGAGAAGGACGAGGAGACGGCGCATGGAAGCGGGAGGTTGAACGGAAATTTGCAGGATGCGATCAGATTTCCGAGGGGCTGAGCCAGCGCATGGAAACGATCTGGAAGCGGCGTCCGTAGATCTGATTGATCTGGCGGGTGGGGTTACCGGTCAGTTCAGCAAGGTCAGCGGGATCAAGGTAGGCGCGGGTGCGCACCACGACGGCTTCACAAGTGGCGCGGGCGGTGATGTTGCCGCTCTTGTCACGGGCATCGCCGTAGGCGCGGAGGGTGAAGGTGTCATCGCGGGCGGTCAAAGTGGGAGCGAGCGAGCGCAGCACGTCCGCCTGGCGGGTCCAGCCTGGCAGGCCGTAGGTGGCCTGGCCGATGGCGGCATCCGGGAACTTGTATTCGGCGCTGGCCGCTGAAGCCGGGGCCGCGGAGGACGGGTTGTTGAAATCGCCGGAGGTCATGCCCGAGTAGGGATTGGTGGCAGCGCTCTTCGCGATCTCGTTCAGGGCCGCCTGGATGGTTCCGGCCAGGGCCAGATCACCGGACGAGAGCTGACGGTTCACGAACTCCGAGAGGGAAAGGAAGGGCCCGCGGAGGCGGACTTGTTTCACGATCTCGGTGGCCAGGGCGTCGATCACCTTTTCATCAAGAATCCGGTATCCGACGAATTCGTTGGCACCCGGGAAGGCACCGGAGGAACCGGTGGACTTCGCCTCGGCGTCGCCGGCGATGCTGAAACGCGAGAAGGCGTAGTCGCTCTGGCCGGAGAGATCCACGCTCCAGGCCGCTCCGGTGTCTTTCAGGAAGGGGACCTTCTGGTTGCGCGCGTGTCCGAGGAGGGCCCGCCAGGCGGTGACCGAGGTGGAGTTGACGTTGAACATGCCCTCGACCTCGAGGCGCGAGGCGATGGTCCTCCACGAGTCGGCCCGGCCGGCGTTGTTGCTGAACAGGGTGTTGGCCGCGCTGGTCGAGGAGGCCCCGAGGCTGGCATCCTGCGCGATCGGAAGGTAGGCGCGGTTTGGCAGCGGGGAGACTCCGCTGACGAAGTCGGTGTAGGTCTTCTGCAGGGTCTTGCCGGAGTTTCCAAAGGTGGTGGGATCCGGCGCGATGGAGGAGAAGAACCAGTCATCGAAGAGCAGATGATTGGCGCAGTAGGAGTCGTCGTGCTGGAGGTTGTTGCCCTGTCCGGCGTCGGCGCTGTTGACGACGGCGTTCGAAGGCAGCAGCGGGGTGGCATCGCTGTTGCCGATGATGTTGAAAGAGAAGGGGGGGATCGGATTCTCGTAGCGGAGATCCCAGTTCTGGAGTTCCGCGAGCGACTGGAGGGGGCGCAGCGGAAGCTCGTTGATCACGCAGCGGGAAAGTCCTTTCGACTTGTCGAAGCCGGTGACGATGAATCCACGGTTGCTGCTGTCGCTGTTGGGCAGTGCGCTGTCGTTTGGAGCCCTTTTCGCGAAGCTGTAGTCGAAGGGCGAGTTGACCGGATGGCTGGTGCCGCCGTAGTGCTTCAGGATCGTGGATTCGACCTCATCCTTCCCGCCCATGGCGGTGTAGTTGACCAGCGGACTGGACTGGACGAAGCCCTTGGCGGCGACATGACTGCGACTGGCCATGCGGGCTCCGAAGACGGTGGTGAGGAAGGGCGAGGGAGCGGTGGCGATGACGCTCAAGGAAGGGGATTCCGTGAGATTGTCGACCGGTTTGTAAACCTCAGCCGCGACTGTTGGCTTGTAGACCATGCGATAGGCCAGGTGGCGAACGCCTGCGATCGACATGTCAAGGTAGATCCCGACGCCTTGATAGCCGTCATTGTAGGTGGTGTCGAACTTGGCTCTCGCCTTGATGGTGGCGGTACCCGGTGCGACGAGGGCTGCCCCCGCATCGTTTCTGAGGGCCAGGAAATGGCCGCCCCTGCTGCGGTAGCCGGGTTGCATTTCGAGGGTGGTGGTGACCGCGACCTGGGTGGCTGCGGGGCTGAAGACCCTGGTTTCGCCGGGCTTCAGGGCAAAGGCCGAGCTAATCTGATAGGTGAATGTGGTGGCGGTGGTGAGGGCCGGAGTGTTGTTGAGGCTACCACCCAGGATGCTGTTGTAGCTGGCGTTCTGGACCCCGTTGACGTTGTATTGGATGGCGGCGGGCAAGGGCTTTGGAACTCGGAAAACGAGGGGCACATTGCTGAAGTTCATCTCCACGTTGTAAGGATTCCACATGGTGATGACCGGAGTGATCAGGAGTCGTGGTTCCAGGCTGCCTGCAGGAAGCGCGGGTTGACCGGCCGCAGGGGCCGGAGGGGTCCCGGCGGTATGGGAAAACAGCCACTCGATGCGGGCGATGACGGGAAGCACGCGGACCTTGTGGAGGAAATTGTAGGCATCGCCATCGATCGCCACCGAGTAGGGCGTGATCGTGCTTTTCCCGGTCGAGGAGCTGGTGATCCCCTTGTCGCGGTAAGCGAGCGCGAAGTCCTTGAGGTTTTCCCAGCTGCTGACCGCACCGTGCTGGTAGATTGGAATATTGGCAGCACTGCCGCGATAGGCTGACCACGGATAGAGCATGGACTTGTCGGGCACGGCATTGCCCGAACTTGGAATCGTGGCGAGAAGGTCCTGGCCCGGCCTGTTCCGGAAAAAGGGCAGGCCGCTGGTGCCCACGCGCGACCAGTTCTCGGTGAGCAGCGAGAGGTCCTTTTTCCAACCGCCGGTGGCCACGTTGGTGAGCAGGCCGATCGAGCTGGTGGAGAGATCGTGGAAGAATTCCTGCGAGCTTTTCAGGGTTCCCGCCGTGGCGATGAGATCGCTTTCCTTGAGGCTGATGGCCTTGTTGGCGGCAGTGGCATCGCTCAGAAGACTTTCGAGGCGGAAAGGCTTTGGATCAGCCACGGAATGGGATTTCGCATTCATCGCCCAGCGCCCGCTGTTGTCGGCGGAGGGCTGATAGGGCTTGGGAAGGCGGGCTTTCTGATTCTCGCCGCTGACCCACCAGGCGAAGCTGCCCCTCTGGTTGCCGGCGGTGAGCGGCGT
>JAIXVN010000292.1 GCA_027483005.1 Verrucomicrobiaceae bacterium | reverse complement strand
CTTCGCGGCGCGACAAGCCACGGCGCGCTCCTCAGGGGAAATCTTCACCTTCTCGGCGCTGCCGCCGCGATGGAGGTTCGAGCGGAACTCGCCTTCCTCAGCCTGGCGCTTCATTGCGGCGATGACCTTGCCACCGACCACGATGCAACGGATGTCCGCGCCCTTGGCTTCCTGGATGAACTCCTGCACGAGGATGTTCATGTTGCCGGCCTTGAAGGCCTCGATCACCGACTGCGCGGCGTTCTTGGTTTCCGCGAGGACCACGCCAGCTCCCTGGGTGCCTTCGAGGAGCTTGATGACGAGGGGTGCACCGCCGCACATCTTGATGAGTTCGCTGGTGGCGTCGGTGTGGTGGGCGAAGGCGGTGACGGGCAGGCCCACGCCTTTTTTCGCGAGGAGCTGCATCGAGCGCAGCTTGTCGCGCGAGCGGGCGATGCCGACGGAATCGTTGACCGTGAAGACATTCATCATCTCGAACTGCCGCACCACGGCGTTGCCGTAGAAGGTGTGGCTGGCGGCGATGCGCGGGATCACGGCGTCGGCGGTGAGCTCCTCGCCATCGACGTAGATCCTCGGCTTCCGCGAGGTGATGTTCATGTAGCAGCGGAGATAGTCGACCACGCGGACCTCATGGCCACGGGACTCGGCGGCACGGACGAGGGCGTCGGTGCTGTAGAGCTTCGCATTGCGGGAAAGGATGATGATTTTCATGTCGGACGGGTTCCCGGAACGAAGCGTTCAAGATCGCGCACGCCTCCCAACAAATGCGAGCCCTGCGGGTCAATGAGAAAAAATCCGGACAGCGCCCGGCGACCGAGCAGCATCGGACATCGCATCACGCCGCGATTGGCCAGACTGAGGCGGATGCGGAGGTTGAAGCCCCCGGCCAGCACGGCCTCGGTTTCGATGAAAATCCTTCTGCGGGCGATGCCGGACGAGCTGCGGACCTTCAGCGAACCCACCACCGGTGCCTCACAGGAAATACGGTCTCCGTAGTGGTTGATGGTGACGAAAGAGACACGCTGCTTGTCCTCGGAAAGCACGACTTCCTCGGCATGCAGACTGGACGAACGCGCCCCGCTGTCGGTCTTCGCGTTGAGCGGGGAAATGCCAAGCTCGGGAAGGCCGACCCATTCACGGCGACCGATCAACAGTCGCGGCATGCCGGTCTGTTTCCATGGCAATCCCAGTTCGCGGGCAAGATCGCCCGATGCGGTTTCCACCGACTGCGGCACCGCCTTGAACGTGCGCGGGGCCCGTTTCATGGTGAGTTCTCCAACAAGCTCGCCGCCATCGCCCGGGCCTGCTCCCCGCCGCCGCCGAGCATGCGGACGAGTTCCTTGATGCGGGCCTCGCCGGTGACCGGATAGAGTCGCGAACGGGTGCGTCCGCCGACGACTTCCTTTTCGACGACGAAGTGGTGTGCCGCCGTGGCCGCGACCTGGGGAAAGTGGGTGATCGAGACGACCTGATGCCGTGATCCGAGCGCCGCCATTTTTCGTCCGACCGCGACCGCGACCTCGCCGCCGACGTTGGCGTCGATCTCGTCGAAGACCATCAGCGGCGTGGCATCCTGATCGGCCAGCGCGCTCTTCACTGCCAGCATCACGCGGCTGATTTCCCCGCTCGAGGCGATCTGTCGCAGCGGCAAAAGCGGCTCACCGGGATTCGGGCCGAACTGGAATTCGACGCCTTCAAAGCCATGCGGACCGGGCTCGCTGGAGGAAACGAGCGGCACCTCGAACGACGATTGCTTGAAGCCGAGATCCTTGAGCTGGCCGGCGATTTCCTTGGCCAGCTTCGGCGCGGCCTTCTTGCGGGCGGTGCTGAGAGTCCTTCCGGCGGCATCGAGTTTCGCCCGACATTCCGCGAGTTCGGCGGAAAGTTTTTCGAGCTTCTCGCCGCGGTTCTCGATGGTGTCGAGCCGGGTCGCAGCGGCATCGCGACGGGCGATGATGTCCACGAGTGTCGGGCCATACTTGCGCTTCAGGCTTTCGATGAGGTTCACCCGTTCCTCCAGGGTGGCGGCCTCCTTGGGATCGATTTCGAGTTCCTCACCATACTCGACGAGCGAGCGTTCGAGTTCCTGGAGTTCAAGCACGGCGGTCTCGAGTCCGGCGACACGTTCGGCCACGGAGGGATCGAGTTTCTCCAGCTCGCGGACGAGGCGCTGCACTTCTGTTAGACGATCGAGGATGCCGTCGTCGTTGGAGAGGGCGGTGACCGCCGCGCCTGAGGCTTCGAGCAGTCGGGTGGCGTTGCTGGCGCGACGCCAGCGGTCTTCGAGGTCGCTTTCCTCGCCGGGTTTCAGGTTGGCGGCATCGATCTCGCCGAGCTGGTAGCGGAGGAGTTCAAGTTCCTGCTCGCTGGCGTTCTCGGCGCGCTGGAGGTCTTCGAGTTCCTGCATCTTCCCGCGCCAGGTGCGCCAGGCCTCGCGCCAGGTGGCGACGGCGGCTTCGGAGCCCGCGTAGGCGTCGAGCATCGCGAGCTGGCGTTCGGTGGAAAGCAGCGACTGGTGGTCGTGCGGGCCGTGGAGATCGACGAGGTGCTCGCCGATGCGTTTCAACAGCGCGAGGGTGACCGGAGAACCGTTCACGAACGGGCGGTTCGCGCTTTGGCCGACCATGCGTCGCACGATCAGGTCGCGACCATCGCAAGGCGTGAGTCCGCCTTTCTCGAGGATCGCATTGATCGCAGAGGGGTCCTTGAGATCGAAGACCGCCTCGACGGTGCAGGATTCCTCGCCGGTGCGGATGAGGGATTTTTCGGCGCGTTCGCCGAGGACCAGCTTGAGGGCTCCGACGATGACCGACTTGCCCGCACCGGTTTCGCCGGTGACGCCGACGAGGCCGGAGCCGAGTTCCCAGACGAGTTCATCGACGAGGGCCAGATTGCGGATTTTCAGGAGGGTGAGCATGCGGATGGGGAAGCGCGGTCATGATGGCAAGGACGCGGCGGGAATCAACCTCTCGCGCGGGCTTGACGCGAATCGGTGCAGGCTCATCGTTTTTCCCATGAAATGGCTGGCCTTTGCGGGTGCGTTGATGGTCTCGGGGCTCTCCTTGGCGGCAGATCCGGCTGGAAGCAGATGGATGGGGGCGCTGGAGGGAAACTGGCCGATCCAGCACCTTTCCATCCCCGGCAGTCATGACTCCGGAGCGTTGCTCGAACCGCTTTCCGGCACGGCGAAGTGCCAGAGCCTGACGATCGCCGGGCAGCTCGCAGTGGGGGTGCGTTTTCTCGACCTCCGCTGTCGCCACGTCGGTGACACTTTTGTCATCCATCACG
>JAIXVN010000364.1 GCA_027483005.1 Verrucomicrobiaceae bacterium | reverse complement strand
GGCGGGATTCGTCTGGTGGCATGGGTGGAACGACTTCTGTGACGCCAAGCTGGTGCCCGAGTATGAGAGCAATCTGGTCAACCTGATCCACGACGTCCGCAAGGATCTCAAGTCGCCGAAGCTGCCGGTTGTCATCGGAGAACTGACCGGGCCGTGGCGCCCGGATGGCGAGGCTCTCCCACCCGCCGCCGCGTCGATCCGCAAGGCTCAGGAGGCAGTTTCCATCAAGCCGGAGTTCAAGGGCAACGCGCTCTTCGTGGAAACCCGGGATTTCGTCCGCAAGGCCGAGGACTCGCCGAATCCCGGCCATGGTCATCACGAGTTCGGAAACGCCGAGACCTACTTCCTGGTCGGCGACGCGCTCGGTAAGGGCATGCTGAAACTCCAATCCAACTGAAGCCCACCTCATGAAACTCGGCACGATCGTCGGTCTAACAGCTCTGCTGGCTTCCTCGTCGATGCTTCACGCGAAGGAGCCTCCGAAAACCCCACCCGACCTCACGAAGGATCTCAGTGCGGTCGATCGCAAGGCGACCTACAACCTCGGCTCCACCGGTCTGCGCGGCTGGATCTACACCCGCCCGGCCGATCATTTGGACAGCCTTCAGGGCCGGACCACGCTGGCCAGCCGACAGATCCTTGTCACGCATGTGGGATTGAAATCTCCAGCGGACGGCGTGGTTCAAGTCGATGACGTGATCGTCGGAGTCGCGGGGAAACCGTTCACCGATGACGCCCGCAAGAGCATCGCCTACGCGATCCAGAACGCGGAGAAGGAATCGAGCAAGGGACTGCTCAAACTTTCGATGGTTAGAGCGGGCCAGCCGTTGGAGGTGGAGCTCAAGCTTTCCGTCATCGGCACCTACCGCGCGACCGCGCCGTGGGATTGTCCGAAGTCGAAGCGGATCTTCGAGGATGCCTGCAAGGCGCTCGAAAAGGAGCCGCTGAGGGAGGATTGGGCCGGGGCCGTCAATGGACTCGCCCTGCTGGCCTCTGGAAATCCGGACTATCTGCCACGCGTGCAGGAGTATGCGCGAAAGCTCGCTCCAGCCACACTCGACCTCAGCAAGACGGGCAAGGGAGCGACCTGGGAGTTGGGCTATCGGAACCTCTTTCTCTGCGAGTATCTCCTGCTCACCGGAGACAAGGAGGTCCTGCATGGCCTCCGCGAATACACCCTTTCGATGGCACGCGGGCAGTCGATGTATGGCACCTTCGGCCATGGCTTCGCGGCGAAGACCGCCGATGGAAAGTTTCACGGCTCCATCCCGCCTTATGGCCCGGTCAACATGGCCGGACTGCCCGCGAACCTCTCGATCGTGCTGGCGAGAAAGTGCGGCATCGACGACCCGGAAGTCGATCAGGCCATCGCCCGCACCGCCGGGTTCTTTGGATACTTCACCGACAAGGGCGCCATTCCGTATGGCGAGCACGAGCCGTGGCCGTTCCATGAAAACAACGGCAAGAACTCGATCACGGCGCTGATGTTTTCCGCGATCGGCAACAAGCCGGTGGAGACGAAGTTTTTCTCGCAGATGGCGGTCGCTGGCTTCTGCAGCCGCGAGTGCGGCCACACCGGCCAGGGCTTCAGCTACCTCTGGAGTGCGCTCGGGGCCAATGTCGGTGGCCCGGCGGCGGAGGCGGCGTTCTTTCGCGAGGCCTCGTGGCATCTCGACCTTGTGAGGCGTTGCGACGGCTCGTTCACCTACGACGGTGCCGAGCAGTATGGTCCTGGAAAGACCGACGACGACACCTACTATGGAAAGAGTAGTTACCACGGTCTCAGCCCCAACGCGACCTACGTGCTCACCTACTCGCTGCCGCTGAAAAAGCTGATCATCACCGGTCGGGAACTCGACAAGAAGGTCTGGCTGAACCGCGACGAGGTGGCGGCTTCGATCGCGGCCGGGCGTTTCGATCTCGAGCGCAAGAAGCTGTCCGCCGAGGAGTTGATCGAGGCCTTTGCCGCGTGGTCGCCGGTCGTCCGCAGCTGGGCGGCGGAAGAGCTGGCCACGCGGAAGGAGTGCGCCGGGCTGGCTCCCAAGCTCATCGAACTCGCCGGAGGAAAGGACATTCATGTGATCCAGGGGGCCTGTGAAACGCTCGGGCTCATCAAGTCGGTGGAGGCCCTGCCGGTGCTGGTGAAACAGCTTTCCCATCCGGATCGCTGGGTGCGCTACAAGGCCGCCGAGGCGATCAAGGGGATGGGTGCGGCGGCCAAGCCGGCGCTCGATGACATCCTCAAGGCCCTGGTTTCCACGGCCGAGCCGATGTGGCCGATCAACTGGGCGGATCCGGTCCAGATCGCCCACGGACAACTCGCCGCGGCGGTGTTTTCAGGCCCCTTGAAAGAGTCGCTGAAGGGAGCCGATCCGCGGTTGCTTTATCCGGCGGTGAGGGTGGTTTCACAGAATCCCGATGGCATGGCGCGGGCGACCTTGAAGGAGTTCTTCGACCGCCGGATCAGCGCGGAGGATGTGATTGCCCTGGCTCCGGACATTCTCACTGCTGTTAGAAATCCGTGCCCGGCCGACACGATGTTCGGCAACGAGATCCGCATGGGCGGCTTCAAGGCGCTGACGAAGTATCGCTTTCAGGAAGGCATCGAGGCGGGAGTCTTTTTCGCGAAAACGCAGGGCGGTCATGGCAGCGAAAGCCGGACCGGCGTGATCATGAAGGAGATCGTCGGCTACGGGGCTGCAGCGAAGCCGGTCATTCCCGCGCTGAGGGAGCTGATCGCGATGTTCAACGAGCAGGTGAAGCAGCGTGAGTTTCCCGGCGGCGAGCTCAATCAGCGTCGGGTCGGCGCGGTGGAGGACGCCATTCGAGCCATCGAAACCGCGACCACCCAGCCGGAGTTGAAGAGCATTCCGGGTCAGTGACCTCGGATGTCTCAGGGTCCGGACGGCAGCGGAGACAGGGCGAAGTCGCTGTTTTCCGCGAAGGGGATCCAGCCGTAGAGGAGGTTGTAGAAGGAGCCGCGCTGGGTGCCGGTGAAGCCGGTTTTCGACTTGGTCTTCGGGGCGAGTCGGTAGCGGAAGGCTCCGTCGGTGGCGGTTTCGATCACGAGGGTGGCACCGTAGCCGTCGGGCTCGTAGAGGAACTGGACGATCCGGCCGGTCTTGGTTTCCCCGGAGGGCAGGACGATGAGGTAGGAGGGCTCTTCGGCGTCGAAATGGAAGGTGAAATCGCCGGCTTCGTTTTCGAGGTAGAGCTGTTGATGGGTCAGCGAGCTGGGAACGATGGAATCGCCGGGGTAGGTGGTGAGGACCGGTCTGAAACGCAGCTCGGCATCCTCCGGGGTGTCGGCGAGGCTGAACTGGACGCTGGAGGCGGGCTTTTCCCCGGCTCCGATGAAACGGGTGCCGATGTCCTCCCAAGTGCTGCCGCCATCCTCGGAGGCCCAGAGGTGGAGGAGGCTTTGGGGTGGTTGGTCGAAGGTCAGGACGGCGTTGTGGCCCGGGTCGATGTGGCTCTGGAAATCGGGAGTACTGACCTTGGGGAGAGCGAAGCGGCTGGGATCGAAGCCGGCAGCTTCGGGCCCGACCTTGCGGATGCGGACGTGCTGGAGGGTGATCGGGTCGATGGGCTGATCGCGGTCATCGGTGGCGGCGGTGAGGATCGACTCGACCACGCTGAGGCCGGAGACGACTTTTCCGAAGACGGTGTGTTTCCCGTCGAGCGAGGGGATGGCGCTGCCGGTGATGAAGAATTGGCTGCCGCCTGAATTCGGCCCGGAGTTGGCCATGGAGAGCTGGTAGGCCTTGTGCTGCTGGGTTTCCGGCGCGTCGGGCTGGAACTCATCCGGGATGACGTATCCCGGGCCATCGGAGCCATCGTCCTCTCGCGAGCCTGCCTGGAGGATGCGGAAGCCCTCCTCATTGACCACGCGGTGAAAGCGGAGTCCGTCGTAAAACGGCTGGGCTGGATCGGTGGTGGAAACTTGTCCGCTGGTCTCATCGAGCCAGGACGCGCGGCCTTCGGCGAGGGTGATGAAATTCGCAACCGTCCGGGCGGAGGTCCGATAGTCCAATTCACAGGTGAAATTTCCCACCGAGGTCTGGAAATCGGCATACACCTGCGCGATCGCCGGGAGCGGCAAAAGCAGGAGCATTCCGGCAAGGATGGGTTTCCGCATGCGGTCGGCAGGATGCCCGGAACAAGGAGGGCTTGCAAGTCATCAATCCTCTGGAAACCCTTGGTGCCGTGCCACTGCCAACCGACTCCGCCGACCCTCAGGGCATCGCCCTTTTCGATCTGGATGGCACGCTGCTGGCCTGGGATTGCCAGTTACTGTTCTGTCATCGGGTGCTGCGGCGTGCGCCGTGGCGGAGATTTCATCTGCCGGTCTTCCTACTGATGCTGCCAGCGGCGGGCATCCTCGGAGCGGGAGGCATGAAGCGGGTCTTCCTTTCGTATCTGTGGCGGATGGAGCCAGACGAACTGGCCGCCCACGCGCGGGACTTTGCTGACGAGTTGACGTTCTTTCCGGAGGTGGTGGAGTGTCTGGAAAGCCACCGTCGGCGGGGGGATCTGCTGGTGCTGGCGTCGGCGAGCCCGGAGTTCTACGTGCGGGAGATCGGCCGGCGGCTCGGCTTTGACCTCAGCCTCGGCACGCCGGTGGAAACCGAGCCACGGATGGAATTTTTCCCGGATCTGGAGAATCACAAGGGCGCGGCCAAGGTCGCACGACTGCGGACGCTCATGCCCGAGCGCTTTGACGACGGCGTGCTGCGTTGCTCCCATGGCTACACCGATAGCAGTGCCGACCTGCCGATGCTGGCGATCTGCGAGCAGGCGACTCTGGTCAATCCCTCCACGAAACTCACCGAACTCGGAGCAGCGAAAGGCTGGCAAGTGGTCCGGCCGAAGAGGCCGTGGCGATCAAAGCTTGATCGGGCCTGGCGGATGCTGGCGCTGATGGCCGGTCTGGGCAGCAATCCCGGACGGCTGGGGGAATAAGGTCCTGGATGTCCAAGGCTCCTACACTAGGGATCGTTGCATGGCAAAGCCGAGCTCGATGGGAAGAGTTTGAACCGCCAAGACGCCAAGAGCGCCAAGGAAAATTCCAATGAATGCCTCTGAAACCCGTTTCACTCCCCGCATCGCAACTTTTCATCGGTTTAACTTGGCGACCTTTGAGTCTTGGCGGTGAAAAAACTCTTTGTTCCGGATTTTGCCATGATCCCTCGCTAGTGAAGGGACCTGCTTGGATGTCCTGCCGGCTGAAAGGATTTTCCCTTGAGTTCTCGGCGGTTCCGGCGTAGGCACACGCTCGTGAAAACTTCGTTCCGTCTGCTCGCTGGTGCCGCTCTTCTTGTTGAACTCCTGGTCGTCCCG
>JAIXVN010000303.1 GCA_027483005.1 Verrucomicrobiaceae bacterium | reverse complement strand
GCAGCGGCAGCCGCAACTGGAACACCACGGATGCGAACTGGTCCGGTGCGGCATGGAGCAACAGCCGCTGGGACAGCGCGGTCTTCGGAAACACCGGAGCAGGCAGTGTGACCCTGACACAGTCCATCACCGCGCGCGCCATCACGTTCAATGCACCGGGTTACACGCTCAACGGCGGCTCGCTCATCCTGACCGGCCCACAGATGATCACCTGCAATGCCAATGCCACGATCAACTCGTCCTTTGATAGCAGCGGATTGAACAAGGCCGGCAGCGGGACACTGACTTTGGGCGGATCGACCAGCTACCTTGGCAGCGTCGCGGTGAACGGAGGCAGGCTCGCCTTGAGCAATCCTCTGTTGGATGGATGTACCACGGTCAGCATCGCGGCAGGTGCGGGCATGGAATTGAATTTCAACGGCAGCAACGCCATCGCCGCCCTGACGATCAACGGGGCATCGGTGCCCGTTGGCATCTACAATGCCCAGCATCCGGTTTACGGCTCCTATTTCAGCGGACCGGGATCACTGCGGATCCATCCGATGACCTGGCAGCTCGCCGGTGGCCATGAAGGCTGGCCGGCAGGAATGCGCAGTACCCTCGTGAACTCGATGAACGAAGCGGTGGCGGTTTACAATGCCTATGGCTATTTCCCGATGCAGTGCACCGCCAACTACAGCGCGGGCGTGCCGACGGCGCAGGCGGGATACGGCGGATGGATCGACTTCGGCGGCAGTACCAGCCCGTTCACCGCGATTCATGAAATCCAGCACAGCCTCGGGGTCGGGACCGTAGGGGACTGGTCCTCACAGCAGTCGGGCGGTCAGTGGACAGGCGGCCATGCGATCCAGCGCATCCGTTGGTGTGAGGGCGCAAGTGCTTCCATCGGCTGCGATGGAGCCCACTTCTGGCCCTATGGATTGAACTTCGACAGCGAGGACAACCCGATCGCTCGCGAGCGACATGTGAAACTGGTCTCGGCCATGCGTTGGGACATGGGCATCGTCGGGGATTCCGACAACGACAGCCTGCCCGACGATTGGGAGATGTTCCATTTCGGCAATCTCACCCAGTCCGCCACCGACAATCCGGACAACGACGGGCAGAACAATTCCCTCGAATACCTGAATGACACCAATCCCAACCTGAACGACGCGGCGGGCATCATCGGTCTGCTTCTGAGCGACCACTTCGACTCCGGGAGTTATGGTGCGAGCACTTTCAACAACACCCTTGCATTCGACCAGCAGGGACACCTCGCCCCGCTCGGCTACAGCGTCGCCACGGCGGGCCAGGACTGGCAGGCCCAACACGGCAATGGCGGTGCCATGCTGCTGGCTGGAGACTTCGGATACGCCGCCCGTTCGAGCCCGAACCATAACTTCGCCACCCTCGCCAACACTGCGGACCTGCCGCTTACGTTCCAGATGGACGCCTGGGTGACCGACACCTCCAACCCGTCCTGCTGGGCTTCCATCACCCTTGGCAGCGGTCAGAATCTCCTCGCCAATGACAGCGGCGCGAAGTTCGCCATCCTGCCGGAGCTCGGTGGCGGATTGCAGGTGATCCGGAACGGCACCCAGCAGACCCTTGCCAGCCGCAGCGGAAACAACTTCCGCCTGGTGTTCGCCGATACCGCAGGCACGGGGTCCGCATTCAACGGCAAGGGGTCGAAAGCCCTGGTCTTCAACGGCACCAACCTGATCGGCAGCTACGCGCTAACCCAACTCACCCCAGCCGACGGTTATCTCAGCTTCGCCGCCTGCCCCTACAACGGATCTTGGAACCTAACGCGCATCGACAACCTGAGCGTCACGCTCGCGGCGATCACATCGCCATCCGCTTACGATGCCTGGAAGGATGCGAACCAGATTGTCGGTGGAACCAACGACGACGATGATCACGATGGCCAGAGCAATTTCACCGAGTATGCCTTCGGTCTCGATCCCACCAATCCATCGTCACTCCAACCGATCATCGCCCAGGTCGATCCCTCCACCGGCCTCCTCAGCTACACGCGCCGCAAGGCTTCGCTGACCGGACTTGCTTTCACCGTTGCAACCTCCACCGATTTGACCAACTGGATCGCGGACAGCGGTGCCGTCCAGTCGGTGACGGGCAGTTCAGGGGATGTCGAGACCGTGCGCATCACCCTCAGTCCCTCGCTGCTTTCCAATTCCAAGCTCTTTGTCCGCATCTCCGCCCGATGAATTCCTTCCTCACCAAACGCATGCAATTCCGCAAGCTCCACTCCGTCCTCGCCGCCGTCGGCCTGCTTTTTGGGATGACATTCCCGCTTCGCGCCGACACGCCCGCTGCCGCCAATTACCGTACGATGAAGTATGGCCTCTTCGTCCACTACGTCTGGGGTGGCGACGCCTACTCGGCCACCATCAACAAGGACGGCTCGATGCCCGCCGGGCTCGATGATCTGGCGAAGCGTTTCGATGCCGAAGGCTTCGCCCGTGACCTGTCGGCGATGGGTGTCGAATACGTGCTCTTCACCGCCTGGCACGCCGACATGAACCTGCTCTACCCGAGCAAGGTGATGGAAAAATGGCGGCCCGGACATTCGGCGAAGCGCGACCTCATCGGCGACATGATCAAGGCCTGCAAGGCCAAGGGCGTCCAGGTGCTGCTTTACACCCATCCGCGCGACGGCCATGACTTCACCGATGCCGACATGGCCAAGACCGGCTGGGTCCGCGGCGAGGGATCGAATCCGGATTTCAACAGGTGGGACAAGGCGAAGTGGAATGACTTCATCAACGAGACCTATGGCGAACTGGTGGATCGCTACGGTGCTGACATCCTCGGCCTCTATCTGGACGAAGGCAGCGGCGCGGCCGACAGTTATCGCGTGGTGGACTACCCGCGGCTGCGCAAGACCATCACCGCAAAGCATCCACACGTGCTGATGATGCAGAATGATTACGGCAACCTCTACACCGCCGACCTCGGGAACCAGGAGGTCTTTTACAACGGTGCCTTTGCCACGCCGGACGGCGATCAGTGGACTGCCAACAAAATCCCGATCTCCATTGTTGTCGGCAGCATCTTTTGGGCGGCCTTCCCCGAGGGGAAGAACGAACCCGCGCAGAAAAGCGCCAAGGTCGGCTTCTACCCGCGCATCCCCTACACTCCGGAGTCCCTGTTCCGCCACACCGTGTTCCAGGCCGGTTCCAACACCGATGGCGGTGGAATTCTCTGGGCCGCCGGTCCGTATGCGGGCGGTGGTTGGGAAACAGGGGTGCTTGATCGCATGAAGCGGGTCGGCGAACTCATCAAGCCCGTCGAGCGCTCGATCAAGAACACCAACCCCAGCACGTCAAGGCCCACCGCGCCCGGAACGAGGATCGCGAATCTAACATGGGGCGTGGCCACGCAATCGACCGACGGCCTTTTGGAGTATCTGCACGTCCTGAAACCGCCGACAGGCGCGAGATCGCTGAAACTGCCGCCGCCTGCGGACGGAAGGAAGTTCTCCAAGGCCGTCCTGCTCAAGAGTCGCAAACCGGTCGCGCTCCAGCAGGGAGCGGAGGGTGTCCAGGTCACCTTGCCCGAGGGTGAACGGTGGGACCCGCTCGATACGGTGATCGTCGTACAAGTTTCAACCGATTCGCCGCCGGTCAATCTGGCCCTGCAACGGTCGTTCCGCGCCTCGTCGCTGGAAGGAAAGAACTATGCGATGCTCGCCGTCGATGGTGACCCGTCCAGCGCATGGGTGAGCGCTCCGGATGATCCGGCTCCTGCGGGCTTTGTCGATCTCGGCGAAGTGCGCACCGTTTCGCGGATCGAGATCCAGGGTCGCCTCCCGAGTGGCACGGCCCTGCAGGCGTCCGATGACTTTGCTTTCGCCAACGCGAAGACCCTGGCCACTTCTGCTGAGTCCAGGACGTCCGTGCTGGAAATCGTGAAAGCCATGTATGGCAAGGGCGACCAGTGGCTCGATGTGACCGAGAAACTCCGCGCCGCAGCCCAACCCGACTCCGTCAACGTCAAGTTGGGGATCAGTCTCGCCGGTGTCGATCCGGTTCCCAATGTCTTGAAGGAGACCAAGGTGGATTACATCCTCGATGGAAAGCCCGGCACGGTCACCCTGGTCGAGGAAGCGGTCCTGAAACTGGGTGCGCCACCAGCCTGGACGATCGAACTCCCGAAACCCGTCACCGCCCGCTTCCTGCGCGTGGCGTCGCCTCAGTCAGGCCGTTGCGCCATCGCGGAGGTCCGTGTTTTTGCTGCTGTGAAATAAGCTCCTGATCTGACTCCATGAATCATCATCATCCCCTTCGCGTCGGTCTCTTCGGCATCGGTCTTGAGGCCTACTGGCCCCAGTTCGCCGGATTGAAGGAAAGGCTTGAATCCTATGTGGCGCAGGTCGCGTCGCAGCTCCAGCGTCCCGGCGTGGAGGTGGTCAATCTCGGTCTCATCGATTCGCCGACGAAGGCGATGGAGGCCGGGCATGACTTTCGCCGCGCGGATGTGGATGTGATTTTCCTGCATGTGACGACCTACGCGCTCTGTTCCACCGTGCTGCCGGTGGTGCAGCGGGCCAAGGTGCCGGTGATCATCTTGAATCTGCAACCCACCGCAGCGATTGATTACGCGACATTCAACAAACTCGGCAACCGCACCCGGATGACCGGGGAATGGCTGTCCCATTGCGGCGCGTGTCCGGTGCCGGAAATTGCCAACGCCTTCAACCGCGCGAGGATTGATTTCCATCAGGTCACGGGCGTGCTGGAGGGGAAGCATGTCGTTTGGGACGAGATCGGCGAGTGGATCGATGCCGCCCGCGTCGCCCATCTCATGGCCCACAATCGCCTCGGGCTCATGGGCCATTACTACAACGGCATGCTCGACATCTACACGGACATCACTCGCATGATTGCCCATTTCGGCGGGCACATTGAAATCCTCGAGGTCGAGGAGTTGGCCGCCTTGCGCAGGGCCGTCACGCAGGGAGCGACGCAGCGGAAACTGCAGGAGTTCCGCGAAGTGTTCGATATCCAGCCGGACTGCGAGCTGGCCGAGCTCGAACGGGCGGCGCGCACGGCGGTCGCGCTGGATGGATTGGTCGCGTCCAAGGATCTGGGCTCGATGGCCTATTATCACATGGGCACGGGTCAGGACGAACACGAGGACGTCATGAGTTCGGTCATCCTCGGCAATTCCCTGCTCACGGCTCGCGGCATCCCGGTTGCAGGCGAGTACGAGGTGAAGAACGCCCAGGCGATGAAGATCATGGACAGCTTCGGGGCAGGCGGTTCTTTCACCGAGTACTACTGCATGGATTTCGATGACGATGTTGTCCTGATGGGTCATGACGGCCCCGGCCACATCCGGATCGCTGCGGGGAAGACGAAGGTGCGTCCGCTGGAGGTTTATCACGGCAAGGTCGGAAGTGGGCTTTCGGTGGAGATGAGTGTCCAGCATGGACCGGTGACCTGCCTTTCGGTGGTGGAGTATGCCGATGGCTCGATCAAGCTGCTGGTCGCGGAGGGGGAATCGGTCCCCGGCCCGATCCTCGAGATCGGCAACACCAACAGCCGTTATCGTTTTCCCATTGGCGCGCGGGCTTTTGTCGAAAACTGGAACGTCCAGGGCCCGGCCCATCATTGCGCGGTCGGGGTGGGGCACATCGCCCGAAAAATCGAGAAACTCGGCAAACTCCTCGGAATGGAGACCGTGAAAGTCTGTTGATTCCCGCAGGCGGTGGACGCGGTTCGAGCCGACATTTATCTTCAAGACCCAACAGCTGAAGAACAGCATGACGCCTCACCGATCTCCGACCTCATTTGCACAAGATTGATTCCAGTGAACGCCCCTCAACACCAGATCCTTGAACTCTAACAACCATCCCAACGCCTTGCTGGACAGTCCAGATCATCAACAGGCACTGCGCTCCCTCGGCACCCCGCAAACGGGCGAGGATGTGGATATCCGTTCCCTGTTCCTGAACCCACCGGCGACCCACAGTCCGGTTCCATTCTACTGGTGGGCGGGTGAGAAATTGGAGCGCGGGCGCATCGCCTGGCAGCTCGACCAGCTTCGCGAGAAAGGCGTGCGCCAGACGGTCATCAGCTATCCGCATGAGGCAACCGGCAGCAACAATCCTGGTGATCCGGTGCTTTTCTCGACGGAATGGTGGGAGCTGCTGCGCTGGTTTCTATCCGCTTGCCGGGAACGTGGCATGACGGTCGGGTTTCAGGACTACACGCTGGTCGAACCGATCCTCAAAGCCATCGGTCGCGCAACCCCGGGCATGCAGGGCGGGCAGATGAGTTGCGCAGCGCAGCGGGTGAATGGAAAATCCCAAGTCCGCCTCAGCGCGGAACAGGACGCGCTCGTCATTGGCGCGTGGGCCTATCCGGTTCGAGAGGGCCTGCCGCAGATTGCGTCCCGGATCGCGCTGTCGGACGCGGTGCGGAGCGGCGTGCTTGAATGGTCGGCACCCGCAGGCGAGTGGTTCGTCGCGCTGGTTTTTGCGCGCACCAATGCCTTCGATCCACTGCATCCAGACTCCGGACGCCTTGCCATCAGGGAACTCTACGAACCCTTCGAGCGCGAGTGCCCCGGCGAGGTCGGCAGGACGCTCAACCTGTTTTTCCAGGACGAACTCGACTTCGGCTGCCGCATGCCGTTCTGGTCGAACCAGCTCTTCGAAGTCTTCGCCGCGCGCAAGGGCTACGATCTTCATCCGCTGCTGCCCGCGCTGTGGCATGACATGGGACCGCTCACGGAAAAGATCCGCCTCGACTACGCGGATGCGGTCGTCACGCGGCTGGAGGACTGTTATTTCAAACCGGTCTTCCGCTGGCATGAGGAACGAGGCACGCTCTTCGGTCATGACAACTCCGGCCGCGGCCGAATCGCCGAAGGCCGCTCGCATTACGGCGATTACTTCCGCGCGATGCGCTGGTTCTCGGCACCGGGTTGCGATGATCCGAAGCTGCACGGTCCTCGCGCCTTCAAGGGGCTCAAGGTGAACAGCTCGATCGCCCATCTCTATCAGCGTCCGCGCGTCTGGATCGAGGCCTTCCACTCCAGCGGCTGGGGCACCCAACCGGCCGAGGTGGCCGCCGCACTCAACGAGGACTTCGCCTACGGCGCCACGGTGGTGAATCTACACGGACTCTACTATTCCACCCGTGGCGGTTGGTGGGAATGGGCTCCGCCGGATTTCCATTTCCGACAGCCGTATTGGGAGCACTCCGCTGCCTTGAACGAGTCCCTGACCCGCCTGAGCTGGCTTCTTTCCCAGGGAGTTCATCGCTGCGATGTCGCCATCGTTTATCCGATCGATGCTCTCGATGCGGAGGCGGCCGATCCCGCGCTGTGCGGGGTGATCGCCCACATGGGCAACGAAAACATCGGCGCGGCGGAAAGCGATCCCACCAAGCCTGAAGACACCGCTTTCGTGATTGGAAAGCACCTGTTCGATCACGCCTGCGATTTCGATTTCATCGACTTCGAATCGATCGCCGCTGCCGAGGTCGGCGAGGGTGAAATCCGCGCCGGGACCGCGAGATACCGCGTGCTGGTGTTTCCGGCGATGCGGGCTGTTAGATATGCCTCACTCGTGAAGGCACGCGATTTCGTCCGCGCCGGCGGACTGGTCATCGCCTTCGGCTGCCTCCCCAAGGCCAGCGATCGTGTGGGACGCGACGATGCCGAACTCGATGCCTTGCTGACGGAAATCTTCGGCTCGGCCGATGACTCCGGCGACCTGCTCAAGCAGCATCGCCGTGGCGGCACGGGTGTTTTCCTGCGCAAGGGTTATGCCAGGGTGCTGGAGACGCTTTCCGGAATGATCGAACGCGATGTCGTTTCCTCGCAGCCGGTGCAGGTGCTGCATCGCGATCTCGGCGAGCTGGACGTCTATTTCGTGTTCAACCCGTCGGACGAATCCGTCACGACCGATCTGCGTTTCCGCTGCGAGGGAAGTCCGGAGCAATGGGACGCCCGAAGCGGTCGGATGTGCAGGCTTCCGGAATCGGAGATCCTGCAGCTCACTTTCGCGCCGCGTCAGGCGAAGGTCGTGGTGTTCAACCGGGGTTTCTCCGCTCAGCCCGAAGTTGTGGACGAGGTTTCCGCTTCCTGGAAAAGGGAAAGCCTCGACGGGCCATGGGACGCGATCATTCAACCGACGCTCGACAACCGCCATGGGGATTTCAGCCTGCCGGCATCGCCAGAGTTGTTAGGTCCGCAGACGCGCCGTTTCCGCCATTGCGATGAGACGCGGGAAGACGGCGACTGGAAGGGGGCTGCATTCGATGATTCCTCGTGGCTGGAGACGACGTTTTCCTTCGGTCCGCAGATGGAGGTCACCGGCCCATTGCCCCCGGAGAGCGATTTCGCCGCCATCGAATCCTCGTTGATCGATCAATCCAGCAAGCTCGATTGGCAGCCCTACTGTTTCTCGCGGCGCTGGGGCATCGAGCGTGATCCCTTTCTCACCGACTGGCTCAGCGGCCCTCACGGACTCAAGGGCGCGGTGCCGGATGAGTTCCTCGATTTTCACTCGGACACGCCCGGCAGCGTCTGGTATCTGCGCGGCAAGGTCGTCGCGCCTACTGCTGGCGAGCATGTGTTGGTGACCGGCGCGCGCTGTGCCTATCAGGTCTGGGTCAACGGCAGGCCGGTGGTCAGCCAGGACAAGAGCCAGCGCCCCGGGCTTTATGCTCCGTGGAGCATTCCGCACTATGAATGCGAGGTCCTTGAGACCCGTGTTCCGTTCGTGGCTGGAATCAATGATCTGATCATCAAACTGGTCCAACCCGCCGGCCAGCGCACCCGTGCATTCATTGCCT
>JAIXVN010000123.1 GCA_027483005.1 Verrucomicrobiaceae bacterium | reverse complement strand
GAAGGTGATGAACAAGAACCACGAGATCTCGTTCACCGGCTGGGGCATCACGCCGCCCTACCCGAACTACTACGAGCACTTCCATTCCAAGGACGCCTTCCTCCCGGGCACCCGCCAGCCGAGGCCGATGACCAACAACATCTCGAGTTATGGCGAGCCGGTGATGGATGCACTCGTCGAGGGCGTGCGCAACGGGCGCAGCGAGGACACCATCCGCGACCTCAGCTACAAGGTCGAGACGATCATTCATGACGAGGCACTATGGGTCCCAGGCTTCCAGCGAAGCTTTTACCGTCTGGGCTACTGGCGCTGGGTCTGCTGGCCGGATGATTTCAACTGCCGCATCTCCGAGCTGCCGGAAACCCTGAGCCTTCATTGGATCGACGAGGACAAGAAAAGGGAAACCCTGGAGGCCAAGCGCACCGGCAAGGCCTTCCCGGAACAAAGCCATGTCTATGACAAGTATCGCCTGAAGGGCACGGAGGAGACGAAATGAGCGACGAAGAACCATTGCTGGAAGTCCGGGACCTCATCACCGCCTTCGACACCGATGCGGGCCTGCTGCGGGCTGTCGATCAGGTTTCCTTCCAGGTGAAACGCGGCCGCACGCTCGGCATCGTCGGCGAGTCCGGTTGCGGGAAAAGCGTGACCGCGATGTCGATCATCCGCCTGCTGCCCCAGCCGATGGGCAAGGTCCTGGAAGGCCAGGTGATGTTCAAGGGGCGCGACCTGCAGAAGGCCACGGATGCCGAAATGCGCCAGGTCCGCGGCGGTGAGATCGGCGTGATCTTCCAGGAGCCGATGACCGCCCTCAATCCCGTCCAACGCATCGGCAAGCAGCTTTCCGAGTGCTTCCTGCTGCACACGAAGATGAGCCGCAAGGAAGCCTGGGAGGCCTCGATTGAAATGCTCCGCCTGGTCCGCATCCCGGCCCCCGAGCAGCGCATCGGCGACTATCCGCACCAGCTTTCCGGCGGCATGCGCCAGCGCGTCGACATCGCCATGGCCCTCGCCTGCAAGCCCGATCTGGTGATCGCCGACGAGCCGACCACCGCCCTCGATGTCACGGTCCAGGCGCAGATCCTCGATCTGATGAAGCAGCTTCAAAAGGACATGGGCATGTCGGTCATCCTCATCACCCACGACCTCGGCGTGATTGCGGAGACCTGCGATGAGGTGGTCGTGATGTATGCCGGTCGCGTCGTCGAACGGGCGCCGGTCGCCGCGATTTTCGAGCGTCCCCTTCACGCCTACACGCGGGGCCTGCTGGACTCGATGCCGAAGCTCGACACGCCCCGCAAATCCGTTCTCCCCACGATCCCCGGCATGGTCGCCGGACTCGCCGATCTGGTCCCCGGATGCCGCTTCTGCCAACGCATGGGCCGCGAGGGCCCGGTGCTGCGCGAGCGACCGCTGTTCGAGGAAATCCACTCCGGACACTGGGTGGAGACCTGCCCCAACTGCTTCGAAGAACCCGCCTGATGGAACCGCTGCTCTCCGTTCGTGACCTGAAGATGCACTTCCCGGTGCGCGGTGGCCTGTTGCTCAAGAGCATCGGCGCCGTGCGGGCGGTCGATGGAGTATCACTCGACATCGCCCCCGGCGAAACCGTCGGACTCGTCGGCGAATCCGGCTGTGGGAAATCCACCCTCGGCAAGGCGATCGTCCGCCTTTCCAACCCCACCTCCGGCTCCATCGCCTTCAATGGTCGCGACATCACCAAGCTCGGTCGCCACGCCATGCGCCCGCTGCGCAGCGACCTTCAGATGATCTTCCAGGATCCGGTGGAGTCCCTCAACGCCCGCCTCAGCGTCCGACAGATCATCGAGGAACCGCTGGTGATCCACTCCAGAGGAAACAGCGCGTGGCGACGTCAACGCGTCGATGAACTGCTCGAACGGGTCGGCCTTCCGAAGTCCGCCGCCGAGCGCTATCCTTTCGAATTCTCCGGCGGACAGCGCCAGCGCATCGGCATCGCCCGCGCGATCGCACTCGAACCGAAGCTGATCATCTGCGACGAACCGGTCAGCGCCCTCGATGTCTCGGTGCAGTCCCAGGTGCTGAATCTCCTGCTAGAACTCCAGCAGGAAATGGGGCTGTCCTATCTCTTCATCGCTCATGATCTCGCGGTGGTAAAGCATATCTCCGATCGCGTCGCCGTGATGTATCTCGGGAAAATCGTCGAGCTCGCCGATGCCGACACGATTTATCAGAACCCGCGTCACGCCTACACCCGCGCCCTGCTTTCAGCCATTCCCGAGCCCGATCCCCGCCTTCGGAAAAAGCGCATCCTCCTCGAAGGCGATGTGCCCTCGCCGATCAATCCGCCCGCCGGCAGTGCCTTCGGCCACCGCATCGGCCATCCGCGCTACGAGGAAACCATCGGCATGGACCTCGGCCTCGCCGAGCTCGAGCCCGGCCATTGGGTCGCCGCCGATCCCTGCTGCCTGACGCCGGAAGATTGGGAGAAAGCACGAAATTCTAGATCCTGAATTCGAAACGGAAGAGGCGGGCGTGGCGGCGCTTTCCAAGCGCCATGCCTCTTCATTCAGCCAGACGGATGGAATCCGCCGCTACGATTTCCCATGTCTTCCGATCCAGACGACTACCGCCGGAAAGCCCGCTTCATTGTGAAGCTCGGCATCGCCCTCATGAGGGCGGCGCGACCAGCCAGAGGGTCGAAAGCCATCTGGAAAACGCGACCCGGCTGCTCGGCTTCCACGGCAGCTTCCTGATCAGCCCCAGCCCCTTCACCCGCGCCTTCTGGCAGGATGACGACCTCGACCAGTCCATCCACATCCAGAGCATCCGCCCGGCCTCATCAAGCCACTCGACCCTGATCAACAGCCTCTCCTGGGCGCTCATCGGCGGCTCGTTCGTGGCTCCGCATTTCGTTGCGCCACAGCTTTTCACGAATCCTGATCTCGGGGAGCTCTCCTCAAGGAAGACCTGGTCTGCTGTTCCCGGCCTTTCGCTCGGGGAGAAGGGCTTTGCAAGCCCTTTGCAGACGATCGGGAAATCGATTCGCCGGGCTTCCGCAAAGGGGACGCAGTCCCCTTCTCCCTATCTAACAGAGTTGCCCATCCACCTGACCGGAGGTCAGGGTTGGCTTCTGCTTCACTGAATGGGTTCACGGAATCCTGAAATCCCTGATCACGGCCATGTGCTGCATGTTGGGCGCGGCGCTGTCGGTGGCTTGGATGGGTTTCAGTTCGTCGAGCGGGGTGAAGGTCCAGGAGATCAATCCACTGACAAATCATTTGCTCCTCGCCATGGTGATGGATCGTGCGTATAGGGGCGTTCGAACTTGACTTTTTCGCCTGTTCCATCGACACCGGTTCTGCTCATGCGTGCCTTGCTCCTTCCGGTGACTTCAATCATTATGGCTGTTTGTATGGCGTCGGGACAGTCTCCCGACCCCTGGGCAAGCAGCAGCCGGCAGCGCGACTGGACAAGCAGTGATGGCAAGAGGATCACAGCGGAGTATCTCGGCGTACAGGATCAGAACGTCATGCTCAAACTTGCGGGTGACAAGATCGTCCCGTGCCCGATCAGCAAGTTGTCCGTCACTGACCAGGCTTTTATCAGGGACCATCCGCTTTCTTATCGGGCAAGCTGGATTGGCTGGCCGAGACAATCGCCTGTCAGCAACGTGGAGGTTACAGAAGTTCCGGGAAAGGATGGCAAGTTCATCTACACTACCCGCAAATTCCGTTTCACGACGGATGCCAATCTGGGCAATGCACTGATGAAGGATCTTGCGAAGGTGTTTGAAGCGACTTACGAGTTACAGTCGAAAGCTCCGTTCGGGCTGCTGTCAAGTCCTGTGGACGGATTCTACCAGTCGGAACTCTTCGGCACGAAACTGAATTACAATAAGTCTGGGGGGCCAGCCAACACCTCGGGCGTTTACCTGATCAAGGAGAAGCGTTTCCTGGCACCTTTGGAATTGATGGGTGTGGAGCAAGGGTCCGCCGGGTGGAGGAGGATCTCGAAAGCGGATTTCGACTCCTCTACGATCGTCCATGAACTGACACACATGCTGACGCACGAGTTGGTTGAAAACCTGCCGCTGTGGGCCAACGAAGGCTACGCGGAGTACATCGCGAAGATTCCATTCGAGAGTGGTGCATTCAATACGAGCGACGAAGGAATCAGGTCGGCGGTGTTGAAGTCTTTGGTGGATTATTCCGAGGGCGTCGCAGATCGCGAGATAACGACCGCCGACATCGGCTATGCCGGAGGCGGTGGAGGAGGCGGCCAGAAGAAAGTGAAGCCCGACCCCAAGAAGATGACATTTCCTCTTTATCCTGTGGCCAAGATGCTGACCATGACCACTGAGGAGTGGGATGAACCAACCAGGGACAAATCGAAAACAGGAAGAATATTCAATCAGCCTTCTTTAGCCAGCAAACTGATGTGGCAGCGCTACCAGACGGCACATCTGATTCTTTATTACTACATCCAGATCGAGAGAAGCAAGGGAGTCGCCAAACTCCATGCAATGGTTGATCAGAACAGGAATGACCGGGTCAAGAGGGTTCAATATGAAGAAGCCTTCAAGGCCTATCAGGAAGCATTCGAACGGTTCAAGAACCTGCCAGAAGTGCGACAGCTTCCCGATGGCAGGGTTGAGTATCCATCCAACCTGAATCCTCCGAAGGCTCCTGCAGTTCCTTTCTCGGACCCTTCCCAGCTCACAAACGGCGCGATCAAGGCGCTGTTGGGGGAGGAAAGCGTTGAAGTGGTCGGGGCGAGGATTGAAGAGGCACTTCGCAAGGACCTTGGGGTGAACCTGGTGTTCGCGCCTTTGGCGAGATAGGCGGTCCGTCCCGGGGAGGGTTCGGAGGTGTCTATGGTATCCTGAAATCCCTGATCACGGCCATGTGCTGCATGTTGGGGGCGGCGCTGTCGGTGGCTTGGATGGGTTTCAGGTCGTCGAGCGGGGTGAAGGTCCGGGAGTCGAAGACGAGGCCGTGTGGGAAGGTTTTTCCGGCGATGACGACGGGGACGGCGAGGGGCTGGAGTTGTGCGTCGGCGAGGACCCAGTCGTAGGGTTTGTTGCGCGGGGAGTTGGTGTTGGCGTTCCCATCGGCATCGGCCGGAAGGTTGGCGGGACGGGGGAAGATTTCGCGGAGCGGGAGGAAGACGGCGTCGGCGACGGAGGCGGCGTTGAGATCGCCGCCGAGCACGACCGGATCGGCGGCGGGGATCTTGGTCCGGAAGTAGGCGAGGAGTTCGCGGGATTCGGCTTCGCGGTTCGATGACTTTTTGGCGCTGAGGTGGACACTGATGGCCCAGAGGATCTTTTCGTTGGGCAGGCGGATCCTTGCCCAGACGAAGTCGCGGTTGGACTGGCCGGAGTCGTCCCACTCGCCGGACTCGATGATGGGGAAGCGGCTGATGATGCCGTTGGGGATGCCCTCTCCTTCCTCGCGGGTGAAGGCGAAGCTCTGGCCGAAGGTGTCGTTGACCCACTGGCGGACGGGGATGCTGGTGTTGAACTCCTGGATCAGGACGATGTCGGGCTTCAGGCCCTTGAGGATGCGGGCTCCGGCTCCCTCAGGATTGGACGGGTTGCCGTTGTCGGGCGAGTAGGTCTGGTGGTTGCCCGAGGTGAGGTTCGAGGCGATGACGCGGATCGCGACAGGTGACCTGGCGGGGGACTCCGCGAAGGCGAGGGATGGGAAGAGAAGTGCGAGGAGGAGTTTCAAGAAAGTGAGTGTGAGGTTTTCAGGGTGAAGCTTTCAGGGAAGAGAGGGAAGACGAACGTCGAATCTTCAAGGTTCAGCGTTGAATCAAGAGGGATATGATGGGGGAGCTGTAGCAGACTGAGTCCGATTCTTCATTTCAGATTTCGGATTTCAGATTTCGAATTTCTGATTTTCTCCTCCCCCTTTCGACCTTGGAACTTAAAACCGCGTCATGAGCATGGCGGTGTCGATCGAGTGTCTGCGGAAAATCTATCGGGGTGGCTTTGAGGCGCTGGCCGGGGTGTCCCTGGAAGTGCCGACAGGTTCGGTGTTCGGGCTGCTGGGGCCGAACGGGGCGGGGAAGAGCACGTTGGTGAAATCCCTGCTGACGATCCTGAGGCCGACCGAGTGTCGGGGCACGCTCTTGGGCCAGCCGATCGGGCATCGCGCGACACTTTCCCGCGTGGGTTATCTGCCGGAGCATGCGAAGTTTCCGGAGTATCTGACCGGTCGGCAGGTGGTCGAGTTTTCCGCCGGGCTGTCGAAGGTTCGCTCCACCATCACCAAGCGTCGGACCGGCGAACTGCTGGAGCGGGTGGGCATGACTTCCTGGGGCGACAAGCCGGTGGGCAGCTACTCGAAGGGGATGAAGCAGCGGGTCGGGCTGGCGCAGGCGCTGGTGAACGATCCCGAGCTGGTCTTCCTCGACGAGCCGACCGATGGGGTGGACCCGGGTGGCCGCATCGAGATCCGCAAGCTGATCGAGGCGATGCGGGCGGAGGGAAAGACGGTCTTTGTGAACAGCCACTTGTTGGCGGAGGTGGAGCAGGTGGCGGACCATGTGGTGATCCTGGCGAAGGGCCGGATCGTGGAAAGCGGCAAGGTGTCCGACCTGACCAGCCGTGGTCGCCATTATGAAATCCGCACCGAGGGTCCGGTTCCGCCGGGGATCCGGGAGAAATTCAACGCGCAGGGCTGGGAGGTGGCGGGCGACCGCGTCTCGATCCAGGCACGGGATGCGGGACCGGTGCAGCCGGTGATCGATGCGCTGCGGGCGGAGAAGATTTCGATCCGTGAGGTGAGGGAAGCGAGGATCTCGCTGGAAGACCTTTTCCTCAGCGCGGTGAACCCGGACGGAACGGAGGCCTCACGATGAGAGTTTTCATGACACTTCTGGTGGACTCCCTGCGGCTTCTGCGGGCGCGGGTGCTGTTCTGGGTGACGCTGGGGATCTCGGCACTGGCGGCGATTCTTTATCTTTCGATCGGATTCACGCCGACGGGGGTATCGGTCTTGTTTGGGGCGACTGAATTCAAGAACCCGCTCATTCAAAGCGGCAGTGAGTTTTCGGAGCTGTTTTATCTCGGGCTGTTCAGCAAGTTCATCGTAGGGCTCTGGTTGTCATGGGTGGCGGTGGGGCTTGCGTTGATCTCCTGTGCGCCGGTTTTCCCGGACTTCATGTCGGAGGGCTCGATCGGCATTCCACTTTCAAAGCCGGTCTCACGGCTGACCCTGTTCGTATGCAAGTACATCGGAGCGCTGCTGTTCGTGGTCGTCCAGGTCGGGCTGTTTTGCGTGATCGTGTTCGTGGCGATCCGCTGGCGTGTCGGGACGTGGAATCCGAGCATTTTCTGGGCGGTGCCGCTGGTGACCCTGGTGTTCAGCTACATCTACTCGGTGGTGGTGCTGGTGTCGGTGAAAACCCGCTCCGTGCTGGCTGCGGTGTTGGCCGGCGTGCTGATCTGGTTCGTCGCGTGGCTGGGGCAGAAGAGTGAGGAGCTTCTCTACATGGCGTCGCACCCGGCGGGCGCGGTGCTGGAGGTTGCGGAGGACGAGCGCCGTAATGCGCTGACCGATATGGAAAAGTGGCACAGGATCAGTGTTGGAGCGATGGCCTGTTTGCCCAAGACCGGTGAAACCATGAATGTCATGGATCGCCTGGTCGTCGTGGGCGGCAAAACCGGCTTTTCCAACAGCCAGTTCCTGGCCGCGCTGTTCGGGCAGGGGCAAGAGGATTCGACACTCGACCAGGCTCTGACCCGCAACTCCACGTCCTATGTGATCGGAACCTCCCTTCTGTTTGAGGCGGTGATCCTGGGGGCGGCCGCCTGGATATTCTGTCGCCGGGACTACTGAAACCACGGTCCCGCATTGACACCAGTGGCCTGTTCGTCGTCCGATTGCGGCCAGCCTATGTCACTCCACCCCTTCCGGACCTTCGTTGCGGCGATTGGTTTCGTCGCGTCGAGCGGATTCCTCGATGCCCAAACCTGGTTGCGCGAGGACGTCGATTTTCAAAAGATCGAGAATCGCGCCAAGGAGTTGGCGGCCCAGCCTTACCAAGCGCCCGACCGCGAGGCCTTGCCGGCTTGGATGAAAGCGTTGTCTTACGATCAGTATCGCGACATTCGGTTCCGTGAGGATCAGGCCCTCTGGGGGCAGGCGAACCTCCCGTTCCGGGCGATGTTTTTCCATCCGGGCTACTTGTTCCGGGAGCCGGTGAAGCTGAACGAGTTCACCTCCACCCACATGCAGGGGGTGCGGTTCACGCCGGGATTTTTCGACTATGGCCCGCTTGTGGGAGAGCGCGGTGATGTTCCTCCCGATGCCGGTTTCGCAGGTTTTCGGTTGCACGCGCCTTTGAACCGCCCGGATTACTTCGACGAACTCGCGGTCTTCCAGGGAGCCAGCTACTGGCGGGCACTCGGCAAAGGCCAGCGCTATGGCATTTCCGCACGCGGCATCGCGATCGACACGGGAGCCGAAGGCACGGCTGAGGAATTTCCGAGCTTCCGCGAGTTCTGGCTGAGGAAGCCGGAACAGGAGGACCGTATGGTGCAGGTGCTGGCGCTGCTCGATGGCCCATCGGTCACCGGGGCCTACGCTTTCGTGATCCAGCCGGGCGAGGAAACGATGATGACGGTCCGTGCCGTGCTTTTCCCGCGCAAGTCGGTGAAGCGCTTCGGCATCGCTCCGATGTCGAGCATGTTCTGGTTCGGCGAAAACTCACGCCGCCGTTTCGATGACTTCCGGCCCGAGGTCCACGACTCCGACGGCCTCGCGCTTCAGACCGCGAACGGCGAACGGATCTGGCGACCCCTGTCGAACGACACCGGCCGCCTGGAGTTCAGCTTTTTCAATGTCGAGAAGCTCGCAGGCTTCGGATTGCTGCAGCGGGATCGACGCTTCTCCGCCTATGAGGACGGCGAGGCTTCCTACCACCTTCGCCCATCCATGTGGATCGAGCCGGTCAACGACTGGGGATCCGGAAACGTCATGCTGATGGAGATCCCGACCACCAACGAGCTGGCGGACAACGTGGTGGCCATGTGGCAGCCTGCCCAAACTCCCCAGCCCGGCCAGCGCCTTGAGTTCCTCTACCGCCAGCACTGGACCACTTCCGAAGACCCCTCCCACGCCGGCGGACACGTGGTGGCCACCCGCAGCGGTCTCCACGACTGGCAGCCTGAGCAGCGGACCTTCGCGGTCGAATTCTCCGGCATCGCGGCGGACTTGCTCAAGGAGGGAACCGTGCCGGATGCGGTCGTCGAGATCGTCGGCGACGGCAAGGATCG
>JAIXVN010000278.1 GCA_027483005.1 Verrucomicrobiaceae bacterium | reverse complement strand
CCATGGCCAAGGCCTGTGGAGCCTCTGAAGTCCGGATCGCGGCAGCGCCCTGACTCACTCGTCCGGCACGGCCGTCACGGCCGGCTTGGGATCGAGCAGATCCTTGAACTGCTTGGTCCAGTCGCCGACCTTTGGATGCATCGCATATTTCTCAAGATGCTGGAACATCTTCAGAGCAGCGCCCCGCTGGTCTCCGGCACGGAACACATCCTGCTCCTCCATCCAGAGAAACTCCGGATAGGTCTCGGTGACGAATTTCTCCTGCTCGGGGGAACGCGCCCCATCCTTGCCCGGCTTGGCATCGCCGCCCCGACCCCAGTGTTCGACCACGAGGGTTTCCTGCTGGATTCGATGGGTCCAGGCCGCCCGGAGTTCCTCGGTCTTCTCGGGCTTTCTCAGGGGCGGCAGGATCACCTTGCCGTAGATATTTCCAAGTTCGATCGGCGAGAGCGGCCACTCGGGGACCTTGATGCTGCTGATCTCATAAACCTGCGCGAACACGGTGGAGAGGACCGGTTGGCGCAGCAGGTCATGCTGGCCCTCGAGGCTGACAATGTCGGCGAACACGTCGTCCACCGCCTTCGACGCCTCGCCGGAGAACTTGACGGCGGCCTCGCGTGAGCCCGCGACTTGCAAAGTCAGGGAAAGCCAGCGCAGTTGATGCCGCAGGGCTCGTTTGAAGCTCCCGCTCTCGAGCTGGCCTTCCTGCCTGCGCTTCCATTCACGGAAATCCTGGCCCTTGCGGTTTTTGTCATCGAACTGGAGCTTCTCGATGCATTTCAAGTAGAACTCCAAGGCCGCATCGTCACTTGCCATGGCGGATCGAAAGGCGCTGATCGCCGAACCGAAACGCTCGTCCACCCGCTTGTCGGCTCCTTCCTGGATCTTCTGGAGCCTCTCCAGAAGCGCCTCGCGATCCGCCTGGGTCAAGGGATCGGCATGAAGCAAAGGGGCAAGGGTCAGCCAGGCGGCGAGGGTTTTGAAGGCGCGCATGAAAGGGTTTCTGGCACAGCCTACGCGCCCCGCCAAGCAATCCATTCATTTCCTGCCGGTCGAATCCGGATGGCCGCTCCACCCCAGCGGGTCGATCATTTCTGGAAGCACGAAACCACCTGCCGTGACCGCCAAGCGCCGGCAGCCATTCAGTTCCGCCGCATCCTCCAGAAAGGCAGCAGGTTTCCCAAGGCGCTTCGCCGTTTCAAGAAGGGCTTCGACGGTGGATTCGCCGCGATCGCCGAGAACCATCACGCCATCGCACCAGCCGCACAGGGCTTCCAGCGCACGCTCACGCTGAGCCATCGCCGGAGCCACCGTGTCGAGGAACGAAAGTTTGGCATCCCGGTAGCGCAGGCGGAGTTGTTGGGAAAGCCAGGCCACCCGGCGCGGCGAGAGAGTGGTCTGGCAGACGGCCCCGAAGGCCGGGGCATAGCGCATCCGGGCAATGTCGGTGGTGTCCTCCAGCACGATCGTCCCCGGATAGTCCGAGGCCAGCGCCTGGGTCTCCGCATCGTCATGGCGACCGATGATCAGCGTCTGAGCCCCCTCCATTCTCAACAATCCAAGCGCCACCTGCGCGCGCCTGACCTGCTGGGAGCGGGTATCGACGATCTTCCAGCCAGACTCCTGCCAGCGGCGCTTGTCGCGCATCGGAACCCCGCCAAATGGCAGCACCACCGATTTCACTCGGGAGAAATCCGACTCGTCCGCTTCCTCGATCACCCCCAGCCGCCTCAGCTTTGCCCTCACTCCGGCATCCGGCATGAAAATCCCCGGAACCGCCACCGGACCCACCCTGGCCTCCCTTTCCAGCAACGCCAGCGCTTGCTTCGCTTCCGCGTCCATCCCCAGCACCGGCGCGAGTCGGACTTCCACCGTCTGCCGTGCTCCCACGATTTTCTTCGACATGACCGCTTTCATGGCTTTGTTTTGCAAAGTGAACTTCCCGAAAAAATCCGGCGAGTTCGCCGGACGCATTAGCTTTGTATCACAAAGCCCAAAGCGGGCAAGGGAAATCTCGTGGCCCAGGTTCCCGCACTGCCAGCCAGCTCCGACGGACTTCTGATTGACCCCACTCATGACGGCGTTCTAGTCATGGTGCCATGCGTGCCCTGATCCTTCTCCTTCTCCTCGCGATCCCCATCCTCACAGTCGGAGCGCAGGAAACAGCTCCTCCGCTCTATGTTTTCCAAAACGGTCTCCGCTTCGGCTCCGTGGACGAGGGAGTCCGGGTCCTCAAGAACCTCGGCTACCAGGGCCTTGGCTCCGTCTATCCGAAGAACCTCGCGATGTTCAAGACCGCCTGCGACAAGGAGGGCCTGAAGATCTTCAGCATTTACGCGGGAAGCACGGTGAATGCCGATGGCTTCAGCTACGGGCCGGATGTCAGCGAGGCCATCAGTCTCCTCAAGGGCTCCGATGCCCTGGTGGAGCTCAATCTGCAGCGCGGAGTGAATCCGAACGACACCCAGGCGATCGCGCTCGTGAAGGAAATCGCCGCCAAGGCAAAGACGGCGGGCCTGAAGGTGGTGCTTTACCCTCATGCCAACTTCCACGTCGAGCGATTGGACCACGCCCTGCGGATCGCGAAGGCCAGCGGCTGCGACAACGTCGGCGTGACCTTCAACCTCTGTCACTACCTGAAAGTCCAGCCCAAGGACGACCTTGCGGCTGCGTTGGATGCCGCCAAGCCGCTGCTTTGGAGCCTCAGCCTCTGCGGGGCGGATGCCGACGGCACGGACTGGACCACCTTGATCCGTCCCCTCGACGAGGGAACCTTTGATCAGGCCGGGTTGCTGGGAAACCTGGGCAGGATCGGATTCAAGGGACCCGTCGGACTGCAATGCTACCACAACAAGACCGAACCCGTACAGAATCTCACGCGCTCGATGCAGGCATGGAAGAAGCTCGTCGGACCCATCTGGGCTGGATCCCCCCAACCCGGATCGGATCCATGAACGGAGAGACACCTGCTCCGCATCTCGACCTTGGATCCCGTTCCTCCCTCACTTCCGCATCAGCGCCGCATCCTTCAGCACCACGGAAATTCTCGGCTCAAACTCCGCCGAACGCCCGTCGGGATAGCAGCCATACGAGGGCGAAAGGACCAGACTCGGGGGGTGATCTCCGGTCAAAAGAATCCATCCCTGGAGCGCCCATGAAAGCTGTGGAGACTGTAAATCACCTGCGACCTACCTTTTGCCATCTGAGGCAAGGTCACGATTCAAAGGGGAGCCAGCGCCAAAGACCTTCACCCGCTCATCAGGAGGCAGGAGATTCGAGATGTGAAGCGCTTGTTCCAAGGCCTTTGCACTCTCTGAATCCTTCCCTCCTTCAAGGTAGCTGGCGGCCATGGACAAAGCGGCCCCGTTGATCGCATTCCTCCTCGCAGTGGCGCTTGGAATTGAAGAAAGCCACTGCAGCGCCCCTTCAAATCCCT
>JAIXVN010000371.1 GCA_027483005.1 Verrucomicrobiaceae bacterium | reverse complement strand
GATGCATGTCAAGCCTTGGTAAGGTTCTTCGCGTTGCATCGAATTAAGCCACATACTCCACCGCTTGTGCGGGTCCCCGTCAATTTCTTTGAGTTTTAGCCTTGCGGCCGTACTTCCCAGGCGGTGCGCTTAACGCGTTAGCTCCGGCACAAGGGGGGTCGAATCCCCTCACACCAAGCGCACACCGTTTACTGCCAGGACTACAGGGGTATCTAATCCCTTTCGCTACCCTGGCCTTCGTGCCTCAGCGTCAGATACTGTCCAGTGACTCGCCTTCGCCACGAGTGTTCCTCTCGATCTCTACGCATTTCACTGCTACACCGAGAATTCCAGTCACCTCTCCAGTCCTCTAGTCTGGCAGTATCGGATGCAGTTCCGGGGTTGAGCCCCGGGATTTCACATCTGACTTACCAAACCGCCTACGCACCCTTTACGCCCAGTGATTCCGAACAACGCTTGGGACCTTCGTATTACCGCGGCTGCTGGCACGAAGTTAGCCGTCCCTTCCTCTTCCGGTACTATCAACCCTGTCGGCTATTCACCGCCAGGTCTTACTCCCGGATGACAGGAGTTTACAATCCGAAGACCTTCATCCTCCACGCGGCGTTGCACCATCAGGGTTTCCCCCATTGTGAATTATTCTCGACTGCTGCCACCCGTAGGTGTCTGGACCGTGTCTCAGTTCCAGTGTGGCCGATCGTCCTCTCAGACCGGCTACCCGTCGTCGCCTTGGTGAGCCATTACCTCACCAACTAGCTGATAGGGCGCGAACCAATCCTTCAGCGGCAGCTTGCGCCGCCTTTACTCTTGCGAGACCATGAGGTATTAATCCAAGTTTCCCTGGGCTATTCCCCACTGAAGGGCATGTAATTCACGTGTTACTCACCCGTGCGCCACTAGAAGAAATCGTATTGCTACTCATTCTCCCCGTTCGACTTGCATGTCTTAAACACGCCGCCAGCGTTCGTTCTGAGCCAGAATCAAACTCTCCGTAAAAAATACTTTTTGCTGTGCATAAACACAGCCAAATTGACCTGCCGAACATCCAGTTCCTTTCGGAACCGCCATTCGGCCCCGCGCACCATTCTTGGCACGCAGCACACAATTTAGCCTTTTTCTTCTCCGCTCAGCCGTCCGATCGACATCGTCAGTCAGTCACCTTTGAGGGATTCTGATCCGATTTTGGCACCGTTCGTGCTGAGCCGCATTGTCAAAGATCTGATTCGAGGGGACTAAAAAGCCGATCGGGTGTTTCCACCACGACCGACTGTCGGTCTCTCGCGTCGCCCGCTTCGTGGCGACAGGCGCAAGCTACTCCACCCGGATCCCACGGGTCAATTCATTTTGTGAGCTTTTTTTGAAACCTTTCGCCAACAAGCCCGTAACGCCCTCATTACCAATAAAAAAAGACGAGGGGATTTTTTCGCGAGCAGGTCTGTTTGGGCGGGAAACAGGCGTCCGGGCCCTCTTCATCCTGAAGATTCGTTCCAGCCTATCTCCAGTTACTAGAGATCTAGTAGCTCGATGTGAGCCTTGACGGGCGTCCTTACGGATTCAGCCCTGAGATGAATCCGGAACGAGCGACACTGAAACCCGGAAGCCTCCCCCGCTCGGTCGGGACGCTGCGACACGCCCACCACAGGCCTCCACGCAGCTTTGCACAATGGCCAGCCCCAGTCCGCTGCCGCCAGTATCCCGGGTTCGAGAGCGATCCGGGCGATAGAAGGGCTCGAAAAGCCTGCCGAGCTCCTCTTCCGCAACTCCCGGGCCATTGTCCTCGAAATCAAGCAAGATCAGTCCATTCGAAAGCTGTCCGGAGATCCGCAACCTGGCCGATTTCCCGGCGTGGATCCTCGCGTTCCGGACCAGATTGCCGAAGGCTCGTGAGAGCAGCCGCGGGTCTGCGTGGGCGATCAGGCCCGATGAAAGATCGAAACCAATCTCCATTTCGCCCCCTTCCCTGCCAGTCACATCGCGCAGGAGGGACTCCAGTTCACAGGGTTGAAGCTGGGGCTTTCCTGCCCCCGCTCGTGAAAAGGCCAGAACCTCCTCGATCAGGCGTGCCAGTTCATCCGCATCCTCTTCGACCGCCTGGAGTCTTGGTTGCCGATCGGCCGGGATCGAAGGCTCAAGGATCGCAATCCCGGTGCGAAGTCTGGCCAAAGGGGCGCAAAGCTCATGCGCGACGTCGGCCAGGAACCGGCGCTGCCCCGATACGAAATGATCGAGCCGGCCCGCCATGTCCGAGACGGCCGCCCCGAGGCGACCCAGTTCATCATGCCTTCCGAGAGCAATCCTCACCTTGAAATCTCCATCGGCGATCTTCTCGGTGGCCGAGGTCAGGCGACGGATGTAGCGGGTGATCCCCAGAACAAACGGAATCCAGAACATGATGCTCAGGGCGATCACCGCGATTCCTCCCAGGATCCAGGGCCGGACCTCGAAAAACAGCCCGTTTCCCGAAAGATCGTTGCTGCGGATCAGAACGAGCCCGTGCACCGGGTTCTGATTTCTCGGCGTCAAGAGCGGCACGTCGATCGCGGCCCAATAGCCGTCTCCTGACTGGCCCCTCAGGAAAAAGACCGGCTTGGCCAAAGGTGGCATGCGGTCCTGGGGGCGCATGCTTTCATCGACCGGACCCGGTGGTGGGTTAAAGACTCCGGCTCGTGGCGCACCTTCCGGTCCCAGCATCTGCGGCGGAAATCCTCCCGGCCCCGGCGGCGGTCTCCGATCTGCCAGGGGATCGGGCTGACGGGGTGGGGCGATTCTCGCCTCCTTGAGGCGAGACTTCACGTTTGGCGGCACACGGGCAAAGGCATTCGAGTGCCATTCCTCCTGGGGCCGCCACAGATCAACCTGAAGCCCCAGCGAAGCCGAATATCGGGAAAGGATGCCGCCCCACTCGCTTCTGGGCGACGAACGGAGGTCGTGACCGATCGATTCCCCGATGTCCCTCAGGCGTTCTCCGGTTCTGCCGCTGAGCAGGGAATCAAGCCCCACTCTCAGCTGAAAGCCCACAAACAAGCCGAATGCAGCTGCGAGCAGACCCAGATGCAGGGCCAGCCAGCCCAGCATTTTCGCCAAAAGCGAATGGCGCCATGGAGCCTTCACGCGCGGGAGGAATTGCTGGAGGGATCTGCAAGGACGTAGCCCACACCTCGCACCGTCCGGATGAAACGAGGCTCCTTGGGGTCGTCGCCGAGCTTTTTGCGAAGCGCGGAAATGTGGACGTCGATCGAACGATCAAAGATGTCAAAACGCCGCTCCGAAACCCGCTCGATCAACTGTTCGCGCGACTTGACCCGGCCCTTTCCACGCATCAATTCGGCCAACAGGGCGAATTCCAGCGCGGTGAGGTCGAGCGGCTGATCCCCAAGCGCCACCGTGTGAGTCTCCTCGCAAAGTCGAAGCTCCCCGGCGGTCCATTCTCCAACAGCCTTCTCCTCTGCCCGCTGGGCATGCCGACGGGTGACGGCTCTCAGCCGCGCCAGGAGTTCCCGCACCGAAAAGGTCTTCGGAAGGTAATCATCCGCTCCGGTCTCGAGTCCCGCGATCCGGTCGGCCTCATCGCCCATCGCGGTGAGCATCAACACCGGCACGTCCGATTTCTTGCGCAGTTCCCGCAGCACAGCGAAGCCGTCCATGCCAGGCATCATGACGTCGAGAATGACGACCTCGTAATTCCCCGTGCAGGCCTCGGCAAGTCCCTCGGGACCGGTGTGGCGGACCTCGACCCTCCATCCCAGTGGCGTAAGATAGTCGCTGATCAGACCGCAAAGCTTGCGGTCGTCGTCAATCATCAGGAGTGGTCGCCCGGTGTCAGGATCGCCGTGGTTCATGGCCTTGTGAGCATCCTCACTCAATTCAGCCGCACTCCGCCATGCCATTTACGCGGTCTTAACAAAAAATCGGAGGATGGCTTGTCCCAAACCATGCGCTTGAGACGGAGACTTTACCAACACTTCACGATTTTCCGCGTTTTCGAAATCATCGCTTCACACTCGTTCGGTTTCATCTGCAACGGGATCAGCGATGGTCCCTCAACCCGATCCAACCGATGAAACCAAACCCCATTGTCGCCGCACTGATCGCAGCTCTTGCCTTCTCCACTTCCTTGATGGCTGAAGAGCCAGCCCATCGTCCGGGATCTCCTCCCCGCGGCCCCTTGTTCAAGGCGCTCGACACCGACGAGGACGGCACCCTGAGTTCAGGAGAAATCGACGGCTCCACGACGTCATTGCGGACCCTGGATGAAAACAGCGACGGCGACCTCACCCGGGAGGAGCTTAGGATCAAACGCCAACCGCCACCGCAGAAACAGGAGGGTGCCGAGGGTCCGCCGTCCGATGACCAGGGAGTGCCTGAAGCCAAGGACGCCCCATCGCCTCAGGAAGACGAAAAGCCGGCCGAACGTCCTCCTCATCGTCAACCGCCCCCACCCCTGATGGCCGCACTCGACACGGATCGCGACGGCACGATCACCTCCAACGAACTCGAAGCCGCCCCGGAATCCCTGAAGGCCCTCGACGAAAATGGCGATGGCGAACTCCGCGAGGACGAGTTCCGCCCCGCACTCCCAGAGGGTGCGCCGCCTCAGGGGGAAAGGCCGCATGGTCCGCCACCCCACCGTCATGGACCGAAGCCCGACGGCAACCCGCCCGAGGGTCCACCAGCCGAAGAGCCTCAAGTCGAGGCCCCCTGAACCGATCTCCCCCCACCCAAGCGACCGCCCCGGAGCCATTTTCCCGGGGCGGTTTTCGCTTCAAGGGCTCACTTCAGGCCACTCAGGTAGCTGAACAGATCCGCCACCTGCTTTTCAGAAAAACCCTCGATCAGGCCTTCCGGCATCAGCGAGCGCTTGGAAACCGTGTGGCTGCTGATCGTGCCACGTGGAATGACTTTCGGATCCGCGCCGATGGGCCGGATGGTGATCGAGTCCTTGGTTTCCTCGACCATGAACCCGCTGACCAGCGAGCCATCGGTGAGCGAGACGTCGTGGCGATAGTATCCGCTCTCCAGTTGCGCGTTCGGATCGAGAACATTGCGGAGAATGCCCTGCACGCCCATTGCTCCGACGCCGCTGAGGTCCGGGCCGATCTGCAAGCCCTCGCCCTTCACCTGGTGGCAGCTCATGCAGGTCGCCTGGAAGGTGGCACGACCGGCTACCGGGTCGCCCGGCTTCTCGGTCATGGCGCGGAACTTCTCAAACTTCGCCGCAGCGGCCGCAGCTTCGGCGGGACTGACGAGTGCCGGGAAATCATGGGTCATCTCCGGAAAAGGAGCGGCTTCACCGGAATGCCTCACAACCAAACCCTCCGGTTTTCCGGAATCCAGCCGGGTCCGGTAGTCCGCCCGGATCTGCTCGGCACTGCGGGCCGCGTTCCAGATACGGAATTCATCGTACCTCGCCGCCGACACCTTGCCGGTGCTGGCCTCGCCAAGCTTCAGGCCGGTCATCGCTTGAGCAAATGCCTTGCCCTTGTCCTGGTCCGGCTCGCCATCGAAGTAGATCCGGAAATCTCCCGCCGCGTCGCGGGTGACCGCGCAATGGGTCCAGACATCCGCCACCAGCGCACGGTTGGCGACCATCAGATCGCCTGCTTCCTTGCCGCCATGGATGTGGAGACGAGCCTGAAAGAAATTGAAATCCGGCCCACCCTGCTTGCCGAGCAGGCTGTCGTTGTTGTCGATGCCCGGATCGAGCTTGATCCAGGTTTCAACGGTGAACGGTCCTGTCAGATCGACCGGTGGCAGGTTCGCGGCCTTGCCATTCAGGCGGGTGACTGATCGGAACATGCCCGCTGTCTTCTCCATCAAGGCCGTGAGTGCGGGATCCTTGCTGCCGAGCACGGCGATCAGCTTTTCGAAGGCTCCGGCATCGAGTCCTGGGAATGATCCGTCGCTGGAAGCCTTGGCAAACGCGGCGGCCTTTTCCTTGGAAGAGGTCATGCCATCGATGGCGATCGCCCTCAGGGCCCCGGGCAACTTCGCCCAGCGCGCGGCCAACACCTCCACCCCCTTGGGATCGGCGGAAAATGCAAGCGCACCGATGGCTTCGCGCTTCACCGCCTCGTCCGCATGATCCAGCAAAGCGGCGAACTGATTGATCCGGTTCGATCCGATTTCGCGCAGGGCGGAAAGAGTCTGGACGAGTTCTTCCGGTCGGGCGCCTTCCTTGAGTTCAGCGGCGAAGACCGGCTCCAGCGAGGACAAGCGGAACAATCGGCCGAGTTCGAGCACCAGGGCGCGATCCTCGGCATTCGGAGACTTCGCGAGAATCGCCTCGCAGGCCGAAGAAACAGCGGTGGCGAGAGCCGGATTTGCGAGCGACTTCGGGTCGAGCCTGGTCAAGTTCAGCAGGGCCGGCTTGCGACGCGATTCATCGCCGAGAAGCGCCTGGAAGGCCGCCAGCACCGCAGGCTGATCGATCTGAGAGCCGAGCAGTGCAAGCTCGTCCTTCGTCAGTGCGCGGGAAAGCGAGGGCAGCTCCTTCACAAGCAAGGCGGCCGATTTCTCCGGCTCCAGAGCGAGGATCGCCAGCAAGCGATTCTCCTGCGAAAGCGTGCGATCAGACTCCAGCATCCGGGCCGTTTCCTCGCGATGGCGCTCCATCGCCCAGCGGGCCAGATAGCGCTCGAACTCACGGTCATACTTCTCCCAGTCCCCGCCGCCCTCCAGCGGTGCGCGGCCAAGTTTCGCGACGAGTGCCATCATTTCCGGCGAGGGCGCGCGATGACGCCGCACGGCATTCGCAAGAGCCGCACGGACCCGGTAGCTCGGATCATCCGGGGCCTGGCCATAGAGGGAAACGAAGTCCGAGGCGCTGATCGCAAGCTCCCCTCCCACCCGCACCGCCTGATAGCGGACGGCGGAAGAGCTGTCCTT
>JAIXVN010000234.1 GCA_027483005.1 Verrucomicrobiaceae bacterium | reverse complement strand
GGATGGCCACTGGCGATCTGGGAGGAAGTGGCCGCGCACCAGCCATCGCCCATCAGAATGGATTCGGAGTTCCATGGTTCGCCCACGCAGTAGCCATCGAGATGGCCGCTGGCGAGATGGCCGGGCATGAGGGGTGGAGGAAGGAAGACGATTTCCACGTCGGTTCCCGGCCGCAGGCCATGTTGTTTCAGCCAGGACTGAAGTAGAAGATGGTGCGACGAATAGCGGTGGGCGGCGGCCAGGGTGAAGGGCCGACTCTCTTTCCAACGATGGGTGATGTAGGCGGCAAGCCCCTCCCCGGAGCCAACAAGTTCATGAGGGATCCGCTTTGAAAGGGTGATGGCATTGCCGTGACCACTGAGGATGAGCGGCACGCAGACGTCGCGTTTCAGATGGCCGATCCCGAGGGTCAGGGAAAAGGCCAGTCCGGCGATGGCCTCTGCCGCATCCAGTTCGCCAAAGAAGAGCATGTCCCGCACGGTGGCCCAGCCGGGGAGGCGGATCAGGTCAACCTCCACTCCGTAGCGTTCGAAGAGCCCGGTTTCCTTGGCGACGGCGAGAGGTGCGCAGTCACTGAGGGGCACAAAGCCAAGCCGGATCGGAGTCTTGTTCTGCGAAAGGGAAGGTGACATCTCCGGCTGAAGAGCGCGAAGAGTGCCAAGTCCTGTCCATTGGCATGAACAGTGCTGGAGAAGGCCTGAATCTTTAGATGAGTCCGAGTCATGAGTGAGTTCCTACCCGACCTCCGCCAGGTCCGTGCGTTCGTGGCGGTTGCCGATGAAGGTAGCTTCACGCTCGCAGCCAAACGACTGTGCCTCACCCAGTCCGCCATCAGTCATTCGCTCAAGGCGCTGGAGGATCAACTGGGCTGTCGGCTGCTGGACCGTCAGGGAAAGAAGACCGTGGCGACCCCCGAGGGGGAGATCTTCATCCGCCGTTGCCGTCGGGCGCTGGCTGAACTGGAGCATGCCGAGCGCGAGCTGGATGGCCTGAAGCGCTGGGGCCAGGCGCGCATCCGGATCGGGGCTCCGCACAGCCTCTGCCATTTCCTGCTGCCCACCGTGCTCCGTGAGTTTCGCGACTGCTTTCCCCGCTGTGAGCCCATGGTGGAAGCCGGTGACACCACGTGGTTGATTTCCCGACTGGAAGAGCATGCGCTCGATCTGGTCATCGGTCTTGGCAACGAAGGCCAGGCGGAAGACGGGCGACCGCTTTTCAGCGATGAAATGACCTTCATCGTCTCGCCGGCGCACCCCTGGGCGGACGGTCAACCGATCACTCCGGAGTCCCTCGCGGCGATGCAGTTCATCGTTTACACCCGCTCCACCCAGACCCATCGGCTGGTCGAGGATTGGTTCGAGCAGAAAGGCATCCGACTGAGGGCTCCGATGGTGCTCGGCGACATGGAGGCGATCAAGGAAATGACCCGGATCGGCCTCGGGGTCGGCATCGTGGCTCCCTGGGTGGCACGAAAGGAAATCGCCGATGGCCGCCTCGTCGCGGTATCGATGGGGGAACTCACCGTCCGTCGTGACTGGTCGGTCTTCACCCGGGTCAAGCGATCCTTCACCCTGGTCGAGGAAACCTTCGTCGGCCTCTGTTCGATGATCGGAAAGGATCTGGCGAGGCCGGTGGAGTGGAGGTGAAATCCGAAATCCGAAATTTGGGTTACGCTGTTTCGCCGGATTTTCTGAGTCATCGAGATACAAAAAAACGGGTGCCGTGAATGGCACCCGTCTTTCCCAACCGGTATCGGGACCGGAAAATTTCAGGCTTCGGTCGTTTCCGACTTTTCGCCGGCAGGAGCGTTGGAGAAACGCCAGCGGATCTTGTTGCGCTTGGAAGCGGAACGCAGCTTGCGGGCCTTGCGCTCGGTCGGTGTTTCGAATGCGCGGCGGCGGCGCATTTCCTCGAGGATTCCCTCGGTATCAAGCTTGGTCTTGAGGCGCTTAAGCGCGCGATCCACAGGTTCGCCTTTTTTAACGGTCACTCCACGCATGCGATCAGAAGTCTTTGGTTTGGTTTGGTCCCGATTGGTAGGGGCGCGGAAACTGTTGAAATGCAGTGGGATTGTCAAGGGAGAACTCGGCTTTTTGGAGCGGAAGTCTGGGTCAGCGGGTGATGGTGGCAGAACCGGATGCGAAGGGCTGCCAGCCGAAGAGGGAATAGTATTGCGAAGAGTGATGGCCTGAAATCGTGGCGCTGGTGGCTGAGTCGGTGCCGATTTTCACCCAGAAATATCTCGGGTTGATCGACGGGGTGTCGGCAGTGAAAGTAATGTTGTGGGCGCTGGACGATGGTGCCTGTGCCAAACCCGTGGCGGGGCTCACCGTGGTAAAGGATCCGGAAATGGGCGAGCCGGTCTGCGGCGTGTAAACGGTCGTACCGGAGATTCCGCTGGAACCGAAGTTGAATGTCAACGTATCAGAACCGAGCGGAATGGTCACCGTCCGGTTGGCCAGTGTCGAGGGCGCGACCGACCCCGGATGGTTTGCGATGGACAGATTGTAGAAGGCTTTTGGGCTCGAAGCATTGTCGAGGGCTACGGAGAACAATACCGGAGTGGTGAGTGCCGAGGTGATCCCGACATGCTGCGTCGCCGCAATCACCTCGCTCCAGCTGTTCGGACTGGTTACGAGCGTGGTTGATCGGAAGGCCCGGAACACGGCCCCGGTGCTGGCCACCGGGTTCAGGTTCCAGGTCGCGGAAACGTTCCGATTGACCACCAGGTTGCCCTCTGGACGGATGACGGCCGGGAGATTCTGGGCGAACTCATTGAACGCCACCGCCGCCGGATCGGTCCGGGAAAAGGTCACACCGGTGATGGTGGTGTTGTTTGGACCAGAGGCAATCATCGCGTCGACCACCGATCGGCTGGCAGGGTCCGTGACGAGTCCCATGATGGTGTGGACATTGTTGAAGGTCGGCTGCGACAGGCTGCCAGTGAAGAAGAATTGTGAGCCGTTGGTGTTCGGCCCGGCATTCGCCATCGAGAAGCAGTAAGGCACGTGGGTCAGCGAGGCATCGAACTCATCCTTGAAGGTGAACCCTGGTCCATCCGAGCCGTCGCCCTTCGGCGATCCCCCTTGGGCGAACCTGAAACTGCCATCGTTGGCAGTCCGATGGATCTTAATGCCATTGTAGAACGGCGTCCGTTTCACCGCTCCCGTGCTGGGATCCACCCAGGCCCGCGTGCCTTGGGACAGGGTGATGAAATTCGCCACCGCCTGAGGGGCCTTGGTGTATTGAAGGTCAATGACCACCGTGCCCCGGCTGGTCTGGAAATTCGCCAGAAGGGCTGCCTGGGACTGGCAGATGAGAATCAGGAAAAGCGACAGGCATTTCACGCGGAGTTTCTGGCAGGGTGGGATTCAGGCGGCAAGTCTCCAGTTCGGTTGGCATGGGAGTCAGGGAGTTTCCTCCTGGCCTGCCGCTAGGCCCCTTAGCTCCCTGCCGGAGCGAACCGGGTAGGTGCCGATTGCCCCAACCGCCCTGGATTTCTTTCTGTTTCCGTTTCGGCGAATCAAACTCCGCGCTGACCTTCGCGACCCAAGTGTCCCGGTCCTGATGCTCCGGACGCACCGCCATCTGCCGGATCCTCGCCTCCGCAGGTGAAAGCAGGACCGCGATCACGCAGGCCGCCAACGTTCCTCCATCGAACAATCCGAAGTGAAGATGGTCCCGCTCCTGACTGAGATCCTCGTCATGCAGGCTGAGTCCGAGCGTTGCCCGCAGGACCCATTGGCGGAGCTCGCACTCGGTGTGGTAGGTCATGGAGCTGCGACAGCCTGGGTAGTTTCCTTCGTGATTCGGGGGCACCGTGCGGTTGCAAAGTGGACAGTATCTCAACATGGCGACAGGAGTCATGTCTCGCGTCAGGACATGGAAAGAGGAGTGACTTCAAACAACTCCTTTCACTGTCACCTCAACCCCGCATTCACCCGCTCCGGCGTCACCTCTCCCTGCCAGCGGCTGATCGCCACGGTGGCCACGCCGTTTCCAATGAGGTTCGTGAGCGCGCGGCACTCGCTCATGAAGCGGTCGATGCCAACGAGCAGGGCCAGGGGCTCGATGGGAATGCCCGGCACTGCGGCGAGGGTGGCGGCGAGGGTGATGAAGCCGGCTACGGTCACGACGATGGCTCCTTTGGAGGGGAGCATGGCGACGAGAAGG
>JAIXVN010000503.1 GCA_027483005.1 Verrucomicrobiaceae bacterium | reverse complement strand
GCCAGCTCCGGACTGCCCGTCACCTACACCGTCGTCAGCGGCCCCGCCACCATCAGTGGCAACACCGTCACCCTCACCGGAGCGGGCACGGTCACCATTCGCGCCTCCCAGGCCGGCAACGGCGCCTTCCTGCCCGCCGCCGATGTCGAGCGCACCTTCACCGTCACCAAGGCCTCCGCCACCGTCACCCTCGGCAACCTCTCCGCCTCCTACACAAACTCACCCAAACCCGCGACCGCCACGACCAGCCCCGCCGGCCTCACCGTGGATTTCATCTACAACGGCTCCTCCACTCCGCCGACCAACGCCGGCACCTACACCGTCGTCGGCACCATCAACAGCCCCACCTACCAGGGCAGCGCCACCGGCACGCTCGTCATCGCGAAAGCCGCCCAAACTCTCTCCTTCAACAACCTCACTTCAACCGGCTTCCTGCCCGCCCCGTTTTCCCCCGCCACCGCCAGCTCCGGCCTGCCGGTTTCCTACACGGTTCTCAGCGGCCCGGCGGAAATCTTCGGCCGCCTGGTTTCGCTCACCGGCCTCGGCTCCGTCACCGTCCGTGCCTCGCAAGCGGGAAACCTCGGCTACCTTGCCGCTCCGGAAGTCGTCCTCAGTTTCAACTCCACCAAGGTCCCCGCCAGCCTTGCGCTCGGCGGATTAGCCCAGACCTACAACGGCTCATCGAAAGTCGTCACGGTGTCCACCACGCCCTCGTCCCTCGCCACGGTCATTTCGTACGACGGAAGTGCCACCCCTCCCACCAACGCTGGCAGCTATGTCGTCACCGCCACGATCAGCGACGCTACCTACCAGGGCAGCATCATCGAGACCCTGGTCATCGGAAAAGCCACGCAAGCGATCACCTTCGACGCTCTCCCCAACCGCACGTTCGGCGATGCCCCCTTCGATCCAACAGCTTCCTCGACCTCCTCGTTGCCGGTGACCTTCAGCGTGATCAGCGGACCCGCCACGCTGACAGGGAACACCCTGACTCTCGATGGCGCAGGCACGGTTGTGATCCGGGCCTCTCAGGCGGGCGACTCGAACCATCTCGCTGCGATTCCGGTGGACCGAACCTTCACCGTCGCCAAGGCCAGCGCCACGATCGCGCTCGATGGGCTGGACGTTCCTTATGATGGCCTTCCCAAGCGGGTGCTCGTCAGCACCCAGCCCTCCGGACTGCTGGTCAACGTGACCTACAACGGCTCGCCGCTGCCTCCCCATGCCCCCGGCAGCTACTCGGTCTCCGCCGTGGTGGACGATCCCAATCACGCCGGCACCGCGTCCGCCACGCTGGTCCTCGGCAATCGCGGCTACACCACCGACCTCACCGGCTGGTTCGCCACGACCTCCTCTCTAACAGGCGCGGAAACCTCCAGTCCCATGTGGAACCCGGCCAATGTCGCGTCGGGTCTCGCCGGATCGGCCCACGCCTTCTTCCCCTCGATCCAGCTCAGCGGGGTGGGGGACACGCTGAAACTCACCGGCACCGTCGCGGTCGTGGTGAACAGCAACTCCCGTCCGGTCCAGAACAGAGGCCTCTGGTTCCGCTTCGGCCTGTTCAGAAACCAGACACCCCTTTCGCCGCCCGCCACTCCCGTCACCACCGACTGGCTCGGCTACTGCGGCATGGTGAACTCGACCGCCGCGCTTTACGAACGCACCGGCACCGGTGCCTACGCTTCGTCGTTCACCGGGGCCACCGCCCGCACCCCGCAGACCAGCCTCGCCGGCGCGAACTCCACCCAGAACAGCATCACCCTCCGCTTCACGGAAACGATCACCCGCACCGCAACCGGAGTGGATGTGGCCTTCGAGGCCGTCAACACCGCGACCTCCGCCACGGTGATGTCCTACAGCTTCTCGGACACCACGCCCAACAACAACGGTGTTCTAACAGGCTCTCAAGGCACGGCCACCAGTCCCGTGCACAGCCCCACGTTCTCCGCCGCCGGCTTCGGGTTCAGCGGGGAATACATCGGCACCTCGAATGCCTCCGCGCAGTTCAGCAACGTCCAGGTCAGCTACAGCTCGCCCTCTCCGGGCACCGCGCAGTCGATCACTTTCGCGCCGATCGCCGACCGCGCCTACGGCGGCCCGTCGATCGCACTCGCCGCCACGGCCAGCTCCGGCCTGCCGGTCAGCTACAGCGTTGTCAGTGGCCCGGCCTCCCTCAGCGGAAACAACCTGGCCATCACCGGCGTCGGCGAGGTCATCGTCCGTGCCTCTCAAGGTGGAAACATCGACTACCTGCCTGCCGCTGCGGTCGAGCAGTCCTTCACTGTCAGCAAGGCCCCTGCCACCGTCACGCTCGCCAGCCTCAGTCATGTCTTCGATGGCTCCGCGAAATCCGCGACTCTTGTCACCGTTCCCGCCAACCTGACCGTCGATCTCCGCTACAACGGCGAACAGACCGCCCCATTTCAAATCGGCAGCTACGAGGTCACCGCCGTGATCGACGACGAACTCTACCAAGGCTCCGCCTCGGGAACGCTGGTGATCTCAGCCCCCGATTCCGCGCTCCAGTCCTGGCGGCTCGGTTACTTCGGCAGCACCAGCAACATGGGCAACGGAGCAGACTCCGCCGATCCCGATGGGGACGGCATTCCCAACCTGATGGAATTCGCCCTCGGGCTGAATCCTCAATCTCCTTCCCGCGTGCCGGAGACTCTCACCGTGGCAGAGGGATCGATCGACTACCGCTACACCCGGCTCAAGGCCGCCGTGGCGGAGCTCGACTTCGTGGTCGAACGCAGCGACGGACTCGAAGCAGGAAGTTGGACCAGCCAGGACATTGTGGTCAGTCCGACCCCGATCGACGATGACGGCACACGCGAAACCATCCGCGTCACGGTCCCTGCAGGAAATGGCCGACGATTCATCCGCCTGAAAGTGTCTCCCCGGCCTTGAGCCGCCGCCTTGATCTCTTCCTCTCCAACCTCATCAGTCTGCAATCAGTCGCCAAAGACGAAGTCGGATCTTGATTCATCAGGCGTTCGATGTTTGTAGTCCCGCCCGTTAGAAAGAGTTTTAAGTGTTCAGTTTCAAGTGTTCAGGAAGAAGAGGGGCCAGGGGACAGGAAGAGGATTGGAGATTGGAGATTGGAGATTTTGTCATTCGGAGCCCTGATTCGGTCCGGTCCATTCAAAAATCAACAATCGTCAGTCATCAATCGTCAATCCACGATTCCTCCTGATATCAGCCCCGACAGGTCGTCGGGGCTGCACCCCCCAAAGGACCTGATATCACCACCTTGCCCCAAGAAAATTGTTGTCAAATCAAGGATTCCAGCCATCCTAAACCTAAGAAGAACTGAAGCGATAGCAAGCAGCTAGATCCTACGAATAAATCCTGTTGGCTGAGAAATTTCATGATTAGAATCCTCACACTTCTTGCCGTATTTCTCACGGTCACTTTACAGGCCGAAGAGCCTCCGAAGAATGAATTTCTCACCTTCCAAGGAAAGGTAGTGGACAAGACTGAATGGCCTGGTGATTTCACGGAAGTAGTGGCTGTTGCCTATGACTACACACAGGATAAGTCGGATTCAGTCGTGGTTGATAATCGATTACACAAGGGGTTATTTGCGGTCTCGCCCGCACTATCCAAAGATCAAGTTCGCAGCTTATTCACAGCAATTACCGGAACGCATGCACCATGGAAGGGGATGATGTGCGATGAGCCTCATCACGGGTTTGTATTCTACGACAAGAATAAGGCGATAATTGGAAGTCTTACGATCTGCTTTGGATGCAAGCGGTATAGGGCATCCCCACCCGGCGAGCTTTCCCGACATTGGGATTTGGATGCCTTAGAGAAGCTGCTGCGGAATCTAAGCGTTCCATTTACCGACGATTACACCGAGGCATACAAAAACTACAAAAGCCAACAGGCCGGCACTGACCAACCCGCTACCTCCCCCGAGTCGAAGTCGGAGGGTAAAGATAAACCTCAACCTGAGTCGAAGGTAGCCCCCCGGTAGCGGGTGGCAGGCCTCGACGTTCGCCCGGAATGAAAGGACTGCTTATCACATCCTTTGCTCTTGGAGTCTTTTCGTGTCTCACGAGTTGCTCCTGTGGCATCTTCCGGGATGAGTTCGTGCCGATGAAGCGCCTAAGACCTTTGACGGATCAGGCAGTGAGGCAAGTCGCGACGACCAATGGATTTTCAGAACGATCCGCAGAGCACGGGTCCTCACGATTCAAGAACAATGATGTTGATATCCTTTACGACCATTCCAGCCAACTCGTCGTTGTCCGGAGCTCCCTTTGCCCTCTCTTCTCCATGCCTCTTGATTCCGCCGATTGGCAGACGCGGTGCAAGACGATGAGCGCCAAGATCGCTGGGGACTTCAAAAAGGCCGGGATACCCGTCCGCAATCTTTCCACCGAAGAGCAAATCAAGCGCAATCAAGGCGAACAAGTTGTTCCTCCTAACGGGCCATAAGCCATTCAATCGCTGTCCATCCACCATCCGCTCGCTCCAGCAGGAGCGGATCAAACGTTCTGCCAAGAATCAGAATACCTCTTCATGAGCAGGAATTGAAGATACTTCTCATCGCAGATCCTGGCAATTCCTCTTGTTGGATTGCCAGCCATTGCTGCCGCCTTTGTCGTCGGGAGTTGGGTTTGTTAACAGATGGGTCTAGACTCAGATCTACTCTTTGGCATCGCAGGTTGCATGGCAGGAGCTTCGGTTTCATGGATCTGCGCCAGGTTTATCGGTCGCGTTCTTGTCCGCCTTGGGATGCTACCCTTCGGAGCCGAACGGAAGTATCCGGCGGGAAGAAGCTGGAGAGATTACGAAACAGACCCGAGGCATGAGAAGTAGCCATGCGAACGTGAAACCAGATGGCGAACCACGCGTTGCTGGACAACCGCCTGGGCTGCTGTGGCGGTCATGCCTTCCTTGACTCCAACCCGCCTTTCCGTCTCCACGATTCCACCCGCTCCGGTGGTCGGAAGAGCTTGGTTGGCCTGTAGGGTTCTCCGTAACCTCGATGCCAAGGGCCGCTGGTTTTGTCTGGCTGGATTCGAGAGGGTCCGCTTGCCTTGGCCATGGCCCACGTCCTCATCATTCACGAAGTCGCCGATTACGAGGCCTGGAAGAAGGTCTTCGATGCCGCAGCGGGCATTCGTCATGAGGCCGGGGAGCGTTCCTATCAGGTGCTGAAAGATGAACTCGATCCCAACAAGATCGTCCACTTCTCCGTCTGGACCTCGATCCCGGCGGCGAAGCGCTTTTTCGAGTCCCCGGAGCTCGTCAAGATCCGCGCCGAAGCCGGAGTGAAGTCGCCGGAGTTCATCTACCTGGAAGAGCTGGAGGCGGGGGAGTTGTGAGTTGGGCTGCCGAATTGACGGCGAGTTCCCAAAAGGTTACTGTCCACCCATGTCAACGGTTGAACTGACTGCTGAGGCGATGAAATTGCCATTGTCCGAGAGGGTTTCGCTCGCTCAAGCACTATGGCAAAGCATTGAGTCGGGTCTGCCCGAGGCCGATGAGAAGGACACACTCAACGAGGCGGTCCGTCGTTCTCAGGAACTCGCTTCCGGCGCGATCGTTGGGCGGTTTCATGATGAGGTGATGCAGGCTGCGAGACGAGCGATCGGATGCGCCTGATTTTCCCCCCTGAAGCCGAGGCTGAACTGATCGAGGCCGCCTGCTTTTACGAGGAGCAGGTGAATTCGCTCGGTGAGGAGTTTCTCGACGCAGTTGATCTTGCAACGGATGAGATCTGCGAGAATCCAGAACGTTGGCGAGTTCTTGAGGCAGGTGTTCGCCTCTATCTGATGCAGCGATTTCCTTACGCTCTCTACTTTCTCATTCAACCGGATCAGATCCAGATTCTCACGGTGAAGCACCACAGCCGACACCCGGATTACTGGCTCAACCGCATTTCAAAATGAGGGAGCATACCGGACAGTGTTCGGCTGGTTGGAAACGATCTGTAAACAAAAAGCCCGGCAGGATCTGCCAGGCTTTCATAGGATGATCTTTGAGGCCAGGCGCTTGGAAAGCGCCGCCACGGTTTACCGCCGCTTCTTCTTTCCGCCGCCGCCAGTCTTCTTGCGGACGGGCTTCGGTGGGGAGTCGTCGAGGAGGGCGGTGTAGATGTAAGGGAAGTTCTCCAGCTTGCGGCGCTGGATCTTCTGATCGACGAAGATCTCGACCGACTTGGCGTAGTCGAGCTCGTCGGCTGTGAGAAGCGTGAAGGCATCGCCCTCGGCCTCGGCACGACCCGTACGGCCGATGCGGTGGACGTAGTCCTCGGCGTTTTCCGGGACGCGGTAGTTGATGACGTGGGAGACGCCGGAAATGTCGATGCCGCGTGCGGCGACGTCGGTGGCGACGAGGACCTCGTAGGTGCCGTCCTTGAAGCCGGCGAGGGCTTTCATGCGGTCCACCTGACTGATGTCGGAGTGCATCGCGGCGACCTTCGGATGGCCCTTGATCTTGAGCATCGCGGTGACCTCGTCCGCTTCCTTGCGGGTGCGGGTGAAGATCATCACCGAGTGGTAGTCGGTCTGGTCGAGCAGGGCGAGCAGCAGCTCGTCGCGCTGGTCCATGGCGACCGGGTAGAAGGCGTGGGTGATGGTCGAGGCGACCGCGCGGCGGGCGATTTCAATGCTGATCGGCTCGCGGAGGCACCATTGGGCGAAGGTCTGGATCGCCGGCGGCATGGTGGCCGAGAAGAACAGGGTCTGACGCTCGTCCCAGGGGCAGAGGTTGACGATTTTCCGGACCTGCGGGAGGAAGCCCATGTCGAGCATGCGGTCCACCTCGTCGAGGATCAGGACCTTCAGCTCGCCGAAGCGCATGGTGGCGCGGTAGAAGTGGTCGACGAGTCGGCCCGGGGTGGCGACGACGATGTCGGCTCCGGCCTTGAGTTCCTCGGTCTGCTGGCCGAGTCCGACGCCGCCATAGAGGAGGGCGACCTTGAGGCCGGTGTGCTTGCCGTACTTGATGAACTGCTCGGCGACCTGGTGGGCCAGCTCGCGGGTGGGCTCCAGCACCAGGATCTGCGGCTTGCCCATTGGCGTCAGCTTGCTGAGCGACGGCAGGGCGAAGGCGGCGGTCTTTCCGGTGCCGGTTTGGGAGG
>JAIXVN010000363.1 GCA_027483005.1 Verrucomicrobiaceae bacterium | reverse complement strand
TTTTGGAAAGATCCGATGCTCCGGGCATCCCCGAGGTTCGGGGAACGGGACATCAGGAACACACCTCAATGGGTTTTCGGTGGATTCCTAACATAAAGTGCCCTCCATCGACCCGATTGGGCAAGCCCAGATGGCATGCAATTTCCGCCAATCAACAAGCAGGTGAATCGGCCTATCAAATCCGGAATGGCCACATTCATTATGGATTTGCTAACACTCAGGTCCTGTTACCCGACAATTGGATTTAGCATTTTCAGTCATTCAAGCAAGTCGACCACGAACCGATCCCACGACAGATCGGCTTTTGTTACCCATCGCTCCAGCCTGCTTCAATCGACCAGACACTCCTCACTCTACTCTCCTCGGTGGCCCGGATTCACTCCCCACTCGCTTTCGGTATCAAAGCTGCTAATCGCCGGTGGCCCAACCCATGAAATCCCCGGTTCACCAAATCCTCCAGTCCCTCCACGAACGCTATGCAAGCCTCCATGATGGCAAAGTGGCTGACTACATCCCTGAACTCGCCAAGGCGGATCCCAACTGGTTCGGCATCTGCGTCGCCACCCGCGACGGTCATCTCTACGAAGTCGGCGATACGCGCCAGAAGTTTTCCATCCAATCGATCTCAAAAGCCCTCACCTACGGGCTGGCCCTCCAGGACCGGGGCGAGGACCACATGCTTTCGAGAATCGGTGTCGAGCCCTCCGGCGATGCCTTCAACGCCATCAGCCTGAAAGCCGGCACCGGCAAGCCCTTCAACCCGATGATCAACGCCGGGGCCATCGCCACCTGCGGTCAGATCCTCACCACCGAGTTTGAGTCGCGCATTGATCGCATCATCCGCTACCTGTCCACCTGCGCCGGAGAAACCCTCGAGGTCGATGACGCGGTCTATCGGTCAGAAAGCGAAACCGGCCACCGCAATCGCGCCATCGGCTGGATGCTGCGGAATTTCGGGATCATCGACGAAGACCCTCAGGAAATCCTCGAGACCTATTTCCAGCAATGTTCCCTCAAGGTGAACTGCGCCGACCTCGCCGTGATGGCCGCCACCCTTGCCAACCAGGGGATCAATCCGATCACCGGAGAGCGGGCGATCGCCCACGACTACGTGGACAAGGTCCTCGGCGTAATGGCCAGCAGCGGCATGTATGACTGGTCCGGCGAATGGATCTATCGGGTCGGCCTCCCCGCCAAAAGCGGCGTAGGTGGCGGGATCCTCGCCGTGCTCCCCGGCCAGCTCGGCATCGGCGTGTTTTCCCCTCTCCTAGACGAGCAAGGCAACAGCGTCCGCGGCATCCGCGTCTGCATGGATCTCGCCCGGGAACTCGCCCTGCACCTCTTCAACCCCAGCGCGGTGCCCCAACCCGCGATGCGTCGCAGCTACAACGCCACCCAGGTCAACTCCCGCCGCCGCCTGCCCTCCACCGCCTTCCACGCCCTGCGGAAATACGGTGACCGCATCCGCGTGATGGAGCTCCAAGGGCCGCTGCTCTTCTCGACCTTCGAACCGGTCGTCCGCGAACTGGTCAAACAGGCCCCCTACTGCCAGCACGTCATCCTCAATCTCCGCCACGTCGTGTCCGCCGACGAGGTCAGCCTGCGCCTGCTTCACGAGATCCAGCTTCAGCTCGCCGCCGACGGTGTCCGGCTTCTCTGCAGCCAGACCGGACGCTTCACCCGATCCCTCACCGCCGCAGGAATTCCCGACAGCGCCATTTTCGCCAGCGAGGACGCCGCCCTCGAGTCCTGCGAGACTCTCGTGCTTTCCGAGATCCTTCCCGGCCATCTTTCCGTTAGACCTGCCATCACCCTCGATCAATCCGCCCTCCTCACCCACTGCGATGGCGATGAAATCGACCTCCTCGACCGACGCATGGAAACCCGCTCTTACGCAGCCGGCGAAACCATCATCCAGAGCGGAACCCGCGCCGATGAACTCTTCATCCTGCTTTCCGGGAGTGTCGAAATCCGCCTTCAGCTGGAGACCACCCGCCACCAACGCCTCGACGTCCTCTCCACCGGCATGAGCTTCGGCGAAATGGCCTTCCTCGACAGCTCCCCGCGCTCAGCCGACGTGATCGCCCTCGAGGCGGTCACCTGCCGGGTCATGGACCGCGAGCTGTTCGAGTCCCTCGATGCCACCTGCCCAGGCCTCAAGATCAAGATCCTCAACGAAATCGCCCTCCAGCTGTGCTCCCGACCTCGCCAGACAACCAGGAAATCTCCGCTCTCAGAAGGTGATCTCGATCTCCCCATGGGACCTGACCACGCCTTCCGTCATGCGCCTTCCATTCTCCAGGGTGGTGAATTTGTTTCCCGATCCAACCGGTGTGGATTGACAAAACCGATCCAGCGTCGTGAATCGTCTTCGATTAATTAATCCCCTTCCAACAATCAATGAACAAGTGCATGTTTCTGTGTCTCGGCAGCCTGCTTCTCTCCGCCAGCCTGCAAGCCGACCAAACCGCCAGCTACCCGAAAGAAAAGCCCGCAATTGATTTCACCCTCCCTGATGGCTGGGAGGTCGAATCGAAGGATGGAGCCTTCTTCGCCAGCCCGAAAGATGATGACAGCTTCATTCTTTCACTCGCCCCGCTCGAGTCTTCCCCTGAGGAACCGCAGGAGGCGATCAAGGAGGCTAAAGAGGTGATCGAGGAAGGCCTTGAGAAAGTGACCTATGAGGAGCCCAAGAAGATTGAGGCCAATGGTGTGGTCATCCTGCTGCTCCAGGCCAAGGGAGAGGACGAGGATGGCAAGGCCAACATCGCCTCGCTCCTGATCAGCAAGCCCGAAGCAAAGTCACTTTACTGCATGCTGCTCATCTCAACCGAGGAAGGCTTCGAAAAACATGGCGAGGCTGGATTGAAGATCATCCGTTCGGTGAAGGCGCACGAAGCAGGCGCGGAAAAGGAAGAGGCCCCTGAAGAAGGCGCCACCGGGGAAACCCAGACCTATCACTACCCGGACAAGGATCACTCCACCTTCTCCATGAGCGTTCCGGCCGATTGGAAGGTCGAATCCGATGACAAGGGTGCGCACATCGTCGCCGCCGACAAGATGTTCACCGCCACGGTGGTGATCGTCGATTCCGAGAACGCCAAAGACGCCACCGAGTCGATGAAGAAGGACAGCGGTGCCCGCTATGAGTCCATCACCTGGGAAGACCCGGTGACCAACACCCAGGAGTCCAGCGGCATTTCGCTCACCTCCACCGAAGGGATCGGCGTCGGCAAAGGCGTCAACTACAAGGTCGGCGTTCTCCAGTTCAGCAAGAAGGACTCCAAGAAGACCTACTTCGTCATCACCTGGGCTCCTGAAAAGGCCCTCGAAGAAAATGCCGAGGGAATCATGAAGATGCTCACCTCGGTGAAGGTCAACTAAGCTTCCCCATTCAAGGCCGCAGCTTCACCGGAAGCTGCGGCCTTCTCTTTTCGACACCCGAACTCCGATGAGAACCATCCTTGTCGCCCTGCTCTGCGGGACGTCCCTCCTTTTCGCAGACGAAAAGGCTTCGATTGAGGAAATCAGCGCGGCTTTCGAGAAGATCGAGTCGAGCTACGAGACGTGGCCGCATCACTCGCTGTCGGGAGAGAACCTTGAGGGCGGACACGGCTTTGAGAAGCATGTGTGGAAAAGCGATGACGACTCGGGGCTGATCCGGGTCGAGGAGGTCCTGTTTGGGGAACACGGGGAAACCACCACCCAGTTCTTCCTCCAGGGAGATACGCTGCTGTTTGTGCTCGATCGCAGTGACGCCACCCCGATGGAGGAAAACGCGCCGACCACGGTGACGGAGAACCGCAACTACTTCGCCGGCGGCAAGCTGATCCGCCAGTTGCACAAGGAGGGCAAGTTCGCCGCAGGAAAGAAGACCGACACCGCCGGCCTGCCAAACAAGACCATCCCGCTTGCGGAGGTCGAGGGCGGTGACGGGCTCTACGAGGGATACTCCGATTCCGCCCGCAAGATCATGGACAAGCTCGCCGCCGCGACTGCCGAGGACGGTGCTGCCCCTTCTGGGGCCAAAGGCTCCGCCACGACAGGTGAAGGCTGGCGCATGATCAAGGGCACCCGCTCGCGCGACGAGAAGTTCGCCTTGGCCTGGGGCATCCAGGGGGAGTCGGAAGCCAAGGAGAAAGCCGATGAGGATGGAGACATCTCCGTCGATCCACAGACCGAGAAACTCGCCAACTACGTGGTCAACCTCGAGAGCGGTGCGGCACTCGGCCAGACCTCCGGCAGTCACTTTGGTGACAAGGCGGAATACAACCACATCACCACGGAAGCCGTGTGGTCCAACAACTCCAGCTTTGTCGCCCAGTTCTGCTCGGGAAAATGGGAAACCTTCGATGCCAGGATCTACTGCCTCCTCGACGGCAACGCCCTTTCCAAGGGCGCCGACCTCCACGCCGCAACGTCCAAGGCCGCCTTCGAGCACCTGAAGGACAGCCCGCAGTTGAAGAAGTTCAAGAAGGACGACTTCGCGATCACCCTGCGCGATGCGGCCATCACCTACCGCGCCACGCAGGCCTTCATCCAGGTCGGGGTGATGGGACAGATCCCCAAGAACGAGGACGATGATTCGTTCTTTGGCTGCACCGTGACCTTCCAGCTGGATGCCGGAAAAGACGAAGCGGCCCCCACCCTCACCTGGAGCAGCACCGAGGCAAACCCGGATTGAGGCCAGATTCGTCCCATCAAGGGGCCTAACTCCTGAAAATCCTGAGAAACTCGGCGTCATCGTCCGCCTCGATGCGCAGCGTCGCCCCCGTATGCGGATGCCTCAGTTCGAGCCCCTTCGCCTGAAGGAGCATGCGGGTCCCTATCCCGAGCCGCTCGCCGAGAGCGAGACTGCGGTCCACCTCGCCATAGAGGAAGTCACCGATGATCGGAAATCCGGCCTCCAACAGGTGCCGGCGGATCTGGTGATAGCGTCCTGTTAGAGGAACCGCTTCCACCAGCGAGATCTCGATCGAAGGATCTGTCAGGGCGGGCCCCGTTCCCAGGCAGCGGAAGCGGGTCGAGGCCTCGCGAAAGGGCTCTCCCTCCTCCGCCTGCAAGGGAGTCTCACAGGTCCACGTCGCGGGATAGGCCCCGCAGACCAGCGCGCGATAGGTTTTCGTGACCCGGCGCTGCTCGAATTCCTTCTGGGCCAGTCCTGAGGTTTCCTTGTCGAGCGCGAACAGCAACACGCCGGAGGTCGGACGATCCAGCCGATGCACGGTGAACACCCGTCTTCCGAGCTGATCGCGCAGCCGCTTCATCGCAATCCACTCCGGCCCCTCGGGGTCGCGCCCGGCATGCACGAGCATCCCGGCAGGCTTGTCGATGGCCACAAGGAACTCGTCCTGATAGAGGATCGTCAGCGGCGTCATCTCATCCCAGCACCTTCTTCACATACATCGCCTTCAGCGCGATTGAAATGCCGTCCATCTTGCAGTCGATCTCATGATCACCCTCCACCAGACGGATCGGCTTGGACTTCGTGCCGACCTTGAGGGTCTGCGATGAGCCTTTCAGCTTCAGGTCCTTGATCATCGCCACGACGTCTCCATTCGCGAGGATGTTTCCATAGGCGTCCTTCACAATCCTCTCGCCAGCCGGGGCATCCGCGTCGGCGGCGAGCGGCCATTCGTGACCGCAGGTGGCGCACTCGTAATGGTCGGCGTGGATCAGCAAGTCGGTCATCTCACACATCGGGCAGGCGGGATCGCTCATGGCTTTCCAGCAAACGCCCGGCACCCTGCCAACTCAAGCACATCCTCCACCACCGGCAGCTGCCCTAACGGGGGACTCTTGCAGATCGAGCGCTGGAGAGGCTTTCACCGCCAGGGTCTCCAAGGAGTTTCCCAGTCGATGGCTTTTCCATTCCTCCGGAATGTCCACCTTCACGATTCACCTGACCTACATCCTGGCGTGTTTGGCGGCGTCTTGAACCACGTTCAGATGCCCGCAGGGCGCGGGGATTTGATCGATTGAAAGATCACAGGAAGCCGATAAGCTGAGCCATCGATGGAACTCCCTCCAGCCAGTCAAGAGGTGCAGAAGCTGGTCGCGGCTGTCCGTCGAATCAACGACCGCTGGATCGTGCGCGGGCAGTTGCGGGGGCATACCAACGACTACCTGCTGCACCTCGAAGCCCACGATCCCGAGCGCCTGCTTCAATCGTGTCAACTGGCCTTGGAATTGGTGCGGAACCGCGTTCCGGGTGAGGACCCGAAGCCGCTTTTCTATGCCGGGCTGTTTGCCCTGGCCTCGCGTCGGGAAATCGAGACCCACCTTGAAGACCACCTCTTCACCCGCGCGATCTGCCTGCTGCTGCATGGCGAGCCGGAACCGTCGGTCTATCGCGACCTACCTGCGGCCACCCGCCGCCTGGCGGATGCGGTGAAATCGAAGATTCAGGGGGCAATCGCTCGCTTGTTTGAGAAACCGCCGCTCTGGCCCGCGTAGGAAGCGCGTCTTATCTTCCGAAAAACGCTTTCCATGATCCGCAAGACCCTCCACCGATTCATGACCTTCCTCGGACTTTCCCTCATGAGCTCCAGCGTGGTCTCGGCTGCGGAAGACAGCCGCCCGATCCGCTGCTACGAAATGCGGACCTATTTTGCTGCGGCCGGAAAGCTCGATGCACTGCATGCCCGTTTCCGCGATCACACCACGAAGCTTTTCACCAGGCACGGCATGACCAACGTCGGCTACTGGGTCCCGAAGGACAACGCCGAGAACAAGCTGGTCTATCTGCTTTCCTACCCGGACCTGGCCGCCCGCGAGGCCTCGTGGAAGGCCTTTCAGGAAGACCCGGAATGGAAGTCCGCCAAGGACGCGTCCGAAGTCGGTGGCAAGCTCGTCGAGAAAGTCGACAGCCGCTTTCTTTCCCTGACCGATTTTTCCCCGGAGCCAAAGGACGGCACGGCGGAAGTCGCACATGTCTTCGAGCTTCGGACCTACACCGCCTCTCCGGGCAACCTTCCGCTCCTGCTCGACCGCTTCCGTCAGCACACGCTCGGGCTTTTCAGCCGTCACGGCATGGAGCATTTCGCCTACTTCACGCCCGCCACTGGCCAGGCAGGCGAGAAGGATACCCTGATCTATCTCCTGAAGCACAAATCGGTCGAAGCCCAGAAGGCCTCGTTCGACGCCTTTCGCGCCGACCCGGAATGGGTGAAGGTGAAAGGCGATTCCGAAAAGGCCGGCGGCGGATCGCTGACCGTTCCAGATGGGGTGAAATCGGAAACCTTGACCGCCACGGATTATTCGCCGGTGAAGTGAGTCTCCAGAGTGAGGTCACCCCAATCAAAAATCCGAAATCAACAATCCTCAATCGTCAATCGGCCCATGAAGACGCCGACGACTGGATTGACGATTGGTGACTGACGATTGGTGATCTTTGATTTGAAGGCTTCAGGGCGCCTCTCAAGTCGGCGTGGTGTTCGACTTCCCACCTCAGTCCAGGGACCGATGCCATTCATTTCCCTGCCAGCGAGATCCTCCCGTCCTGCCGGATGCACCAGCGCTCCGTTTCCAGCGTCACCTCGCATTCATAGCCGTCGTCCGTGACGCGCATCCCGGGTGCGGAAAGGACCTTCTCCTCCACGCTCACGCCGAGCTCCTCCAGCGACTTCGCCCAGCGTTGCCTGGCCTTGAAGAAATCCCGCTGGGCATGATGGACCCGCATCAGTAACATGCGGGCCGCCCTCGCGGGCTCAGGCTTCACCGCCACCTCCCCTTCCAACTTTGTGAACTGAAGCAGGCCCCACATTTCAGGCCGGTGCATGTCGATCACCCCCTGCGGCGACCAAACCCAGTTGAACTCCGGCGTCTTCGGCTTCTTGACGACCTTCCCGTCGATCACCTCGACCTGCCATTCCACCCGCGAAAAATTGACCCGCCATTGCTCGCCTTCGACTGGGGCGGACTCCCGATGCCTCAAACGCGAAAACGATTTCCAAGGCATCGCGATCTCGATGCACCAACCCCTGTCCTGATCCGAAGGATCGTTGAGCGTGCCATCAAGTCTAACAGCACTCCTCAGGCCGCTGATTTCCCATGAGTCCTCCGCCTTTCCCCCTTCCCTGTAGGGCTTCGGCAGAAAGAGATCCCAGGTGGTGTTCAGCGCGTTGACCTCGAACTCGCCATACTCATGGCGGTCGCCATCCGGATCGAGAAAGACTTCGAAGTCCGGATCGTTGAAGATGACCGAATCATGCTTCACCATGGTCGCCCAAAGCTGAGGCTCCTCCATTTCCACCGCGATGTAGAGATTCTCCTGATCCCACAGCATCTTCACCCTTGTCCGGAAAGCAGGCTTCGGTTTCAAGTCGCCCTCGATGTCCACGAAGTCTTTCGTCCAGGCAGCCCCCGACCATTCCTTTTCGTCCAGCCGGCCATCGATCGTCACCGGCCCGCTGGCTTGGCGACAAAGACATGCCTCAGGCACAATGCCCGCCATCCGGGTCGTCCACGTCTCCAGATCGGGCGGGGCCGCCATCGCCGGGGAAACAAAGAACGCCAACACCAGCTGCCGCTTCATGCCCCAAACCAACCGTCCTTTCCCCCGCTTGGCAATCCCTCCCGACATTTTCGCTGAAGGGACGCTCTCCCGCTCGACGTATGCCAGCCGAGTTGTCAGACAGCTTTCAGGAACCCTCTCCGCCATGATCCTTCCCACCTCCGGACGCCTGTCCCTCCTCGCCCTCGCGATGAGCTCCGCCTTCGTCAAGGCCGACCCCACCCCGACCACCGGCCCTCTCGGCCAGGTCGCCGCCCTCACGGCAGCAGAGGAGCTGAAAACCATCCACCTGCCGGAAGGCTACAAGCTCGAACTCGTCCTCGACGACGAACAGATCAAGGAACCCGTCCTCTGCGTCTTCGATGGCAACGGCCGCATGTATGTCGCCGAAATGAGGACCTACATGCAGGACATCGATGGCCGCAACGAATTCAACCCCACCAGCCGGATCTCGCGCCACGAAAGCTCCAAGGGCGATGGAGTCTACGACCAGCACAGCGTCTATCTCGACAACCTCATCTTGCCGCGAATGGTCCTGCCGCTCGACGACCGCGTGCTGGTGAACGTCACCAACACCAGCGACATCAGCATTCATCGCGACTCCGATAGCGACGGCAGATCCGACACCACCGCCAAATGGTTCGACGGCGGCCCGCGCGGCGGAAACCTCGAACACCAGCCCAGCGGCCTCGTCTGGGGGCTCGATAACTGGATCTACACCACCTACAACAACTATCGCCTGCGCTGGAATGGCACGGCCGAACCCCTGCGCGAAGCCACCGCCGGAAATGGCGGTCAGTGGGGGCTGGCTCAGGATGATTTCGGAAAAATGTGGTGGTCGAACGCCGGCGGCGAAAAGGGCATCTGGAATTTCCAGGTGCCGATTGTTTACGCCGCCATCAACGCGCCCAGCCAGAAGCCCGCTGACTTTGACACGGTCTGGCCGCTCGTCGCGCTCGGCGATTTCCAGGGCGGCCCCATGCGTTTCCAGTCCCCGGAAAACAAAGCCCTCAACCACTTCACCGCCACCTGCGGCCAGACCATTTTCCGGGGCGATCGCCTGCCTGAAGAGCTTTGTGGAAATGTCTTCCTGCCTGAACCCGTCGGCCGCCTGATCCGTCGTGCCACCGTCAAGATCGAGGACGGCGTCACCAAGGTCGAAAACCCCCACGGCCAGAGCGAATTCATCCGCAGCACCGATCCGAATTTCCGCCCGATGAACATGACCACCGGACCGGACGGCTGCCTCTACATCGTGGACATGTATCGCGGTATTATCCAGGAAGGCAACTGGACCAAGGAAGGCAGCTTCCTGCGCGAACGCCTCAAGGAAAACGGCATGCAGAACGTCGTCGGCCACGGCCGCATCTGGCGCCTCGTGCACAAGGATTTCAAACCCGGCCCCCAGCCGAAGATGCTCCAGGAAACTCCGGCCCAATGGGTGAAGCACCTCGCCCATCCCAACGGCTGGTGGCGCGACACCGCCCAGCGGATGCTCATCGTGAAGGGCGATCAGTCCGTCGTTCCAGCTCTGACCGAAATGGCCCGCCGCGATGCCAATCCACTCGCCCGCATCCACGCCCTCTGGACCCTCGAAGGCCTCGGGGCCCTCACCCCGGACCTCGTTCTGGAAAAGCTCCGCGACCCCGAGCCCCAGCAACGCTGCCAGGCCATCCGCGTGGCCGAGTCACTGCTCAAGAAACCCGGTGGAAATCCGAACCTGCAGGCAAGGATCAACGCCCTGGAGTCCGACAAGGATCCCAACGTCCAACTCCAGGTCGTCATGACCCGTCGCCTCCTCAACTGGCCGGACTGGAAGGCCAAGGCCCAGGCCCTCGTGGCCAGCAGCACTTCCGCCGGCATCCGCGAAATCGGCAGCAAGCTCCTCGCCGAGCCTCCGAAGCTCGCCAATGGCGATTTCACCAAGGACCAGAAAGCCTCCCTCGCCCGCGGCCAGGAGATCTTCACCTCCGTCTGCTTCGCCTGCCATGGCTTCGATGGAAAAGGCATGCCGATGGCCGGAAATGAAAGCCAGACCCTGGCCCCGCCGCTTGCAGGGTCCGCGACCGTGCGCCGTGGCGATTCGGTCATGCGCGTCCTCCTTCACGGCCTCGCCGGTCCGATCAAGGGCAAGACCTACGAGTCCCAGATGATGCCCATGGCCACCAACTCCGACCAATGGATCGCCGACATTGCCGGCTACGTGCGGAATGCCTTCGGCAATCAGGGCCCCATCCCCACCGCCGCCGAAGTCAAGTCCCTGCGGGCCGCCACCGCCAAGCGCAAGGAACCCTGGACCATCGCCGAACTCGAAAGCCTCCTGCCCAAACTCGTCGACAGCCAGAGCACCTGGAAACTGACCTCGAACTTCAACGGTTCCGCTTTGCCACTGGCCCTCGACCACAACGACGCCACCCGCTGGACCACCAACAAGGAACAGTCGCCAGGCATGTGGATGACCCTCGAGCTGCCTGCGGTCGAACTCGTCCAGGGCATCGTCCTCGATTCCGGAAAGTCCCGCAACGACTACCCCCGCTCCAGCAAGGTCGAGCTTTCCGAAGACGGACATACCTGGTCCACAGCCCTGGCCCAAGGCACCGGCACCTCACCCGTCACCGAGCTTCATTTCCCCCCCGCCCCCGCCCGCTTCATCCGCGTCACCCAGACCGGCTCCGCCCCCGGGCTCTACTGGAGCATCCACGAACTCAAGATCCTCGTGCCACCACAGAAGCGCTAAGTTCCAAGAAGGGTAAGCACTGAATCCTAAGCTCTAGATTCTAAACGAAGAGAAACTTCCTTCCATGTCTCTTCCTTGAAACTGAACACTTAACACTGAAAACTTCTTCAATGCGCAAACTCGTCGCGGCTCTCATCTCCATCCCGATCGTGGCGTTGATCATCGGCCTGACCATCACCGCCGTCCGCCTTGCCAAGCCCCAACAGGCTCCTGCGCCGGTGCAGGTTGTGACACCATCGCCCGAAGCTGCGATCCCCTCCCAGCCGGACTACACCGAGGCAACCGCCTCGCCCGATGGCATCGGCAAGTTCTTCCATGGCCGGGAAATCGCCCACGTCATGGGACATCCGGCGATCGGCTGGCTGGAGCGCGACAACCGCGAGCAGGAGGAAGCTCCCACCAAGGCCCTCGCCTTGATGAAACTGAAGCCGGACGCTGTCGTCGCCGACATTGGCGCGGGCTCGGGCTACTACAGCTTTCGTATTTCACCGATGGTGCCCCAGGGCAGGGTCGTCGCGATCGACATCCAGCCGGAGATGCTCGATTTCCTGAAGAAGAAATCCGCGGAACTCGCCATCCGCAACGTCGAGCCCCACCTGGGCGCGATCGATGACCTGAAGCTGCCAGCAAACTCGCTCGATGGAGCCCTGATGGTCGATGCCTACCACGAGTTCGATCACCCGAAGGAAATGCTCGCCTCGCTCTTCAAGGCCCTCAAGCCCGGCGGACAGATCTATCTTTTGGAGTTCCGCGGCGAGGATCCGAAGGTCCCGATCAAGAAGCTTCACAAGATGACCGAGGCCCAGGCCCGCTTGGAATTCGAGGGCGCCGGCTTCAAGTTCGTCCGCAACGACCCATCTCTGCCGTGGCAGCACCTCCTCGTGTTCACCCGGCCATGAAACCCTGGATCTCCTTCGCCATCCTTTCCATGTGCTTCGCGGGCATGACCTCCGTGATTGCCAAGAAGGGACTGGTCGGAATCTCTGGCGAGGCGGGGCTGACCGTCCGGACCTTGTTTGTGGTGGTCTTCGTGCTGCTCTTTGCCGCTCTCCAGGTGCCGATGAAATCCCTGAAGGACCTCACGCAGGAAAACTACCTCTGGCTTGGCCTTTCCGGGCTCACCACCGCTGGCTCGTGGATCTTCTACTACAAGGCACTCAAGGACGGCGAGGTCTCCACCATCGCGCTGATCGACAAGGGCAGCATCCTCATCTCTATCCTTCTCGCCTGCTTTATCCTGAAAGAGCAGATCACCGCCCGAATGCTCCTGGGTGGGGCCATGATGCTCGGCGGCCCGGCCGTCATCGCCACCAAGTAGGCTGCCGACCCCCTGGCAAGGCCCCAAAAAAAGCCCCCGCCGGAAGATCCGACGGAGGCTTGGAGAATCAGGAACCCGTGAGGCTCACTTCGTCGCAGCGGTCGGGCGAGCGAAACCGGGGAGCGGCTTGCCGTCCTTGTCGAGCTTGTTGGCGGCCCAGAGGACACCGCGGGTCACGAAGTCGAGGTAACGCTTGTCGGACACCGTGTCGTTGTTGTGGCCGAGGGTGGTCGAGAACACGCGGGTCTTCTTGTCGCCATAAAGGTTGGTCCAGGCGATGATGGTTTCGGAGTTGCCCTGCTTGCCCTTGGCGACCTGGGTGATGCCGGGATGAACGCTGATGTTGTTGTAAAGCTCCTCCTTGATGGTGGTCCAGTTGTCGAGGCCCTTGGTGATCGGGCTGGCCGGATCGACATAGCTCACGTCGATCGGAAGCTGCGCGCCGTGGCCGCTCGACTGGAGGCCGAGGTAGTCGAACCACAATGAACCGTCGGTGCCGGACTCAACCGGTTTGCCGACGTTCGCCGCCGTGCGATAGCAGTGCATGGCACAGTGGAGGTTCACCCCCGGAGTACCGGCGCGATGCGGAGCGAGGATGCGATTGACGACGGCGAGATCCTTGATGTCGGCCGAGCACTCGTCGTGAATGACCACGTCATAGCCTTCCGCCCAATTTTCCTTTTCGTAGCAGGTGAAGGTGGCCTTCGTGCCCTTGTCCTCGGAGTAGCAAATGTCCACCGTGATGTTGGTGCGCTCCTCGATGCCGGCCTTCAGGATATCCTTCTGGGTGGCATAGTCGTGACAGCAGCCGCCAAGGATCAGCAATGCCTTGAGGGGCTTCGCGTCGGGAGCAGCGTTGGCGGCAAAGGAAAACACCGCCGCCAGGGCGGGAATCAGGATGGATCGTTTCATAGGATGATGGATGCGGATCAATTCAAGGCAGACCCGGC
>JAIXVN010000409.1 GCA_027483005.1 Verrucomicrobiaceae bacterium | reverse complement strand
CTTGCCGACGAGCCCTTCATTCGACAATACCGGCAGTTGAGGACCGAGCTTGGCCAGCCCACCGCGATCAATCTCGACCGTCTGCCACCAGGTCGTCGGTTGACGACGGGTGATACGCGCGGCGACGACATCGAAATTGGTAGCTTCCTCGAACTTCAGCGCGTGACGGAGCTGGGAGTTCTCGCGCTCCAGATTGCGAAACCGTTCCTCGATCAATTCGAGCCGGCCCATCCGACCTTCAACCTCCTGAAGTTGAACTTCGAGTTCTTTCGAATGATGCACCTCGTTGAGATAGGCACGCGCCCTGGTCTCAAGGGCGGAACCGGATTTCAGGAAAGGGGAAATCGCCGAATAATACGCGGCCTGGATATCCCTGACAGCAGGGTCCAGCCGGGTAAGTGCCCAGACGGCACCACCGAGAAACAACAACAGGGCGATCAGGTTCAGCGGCTTCATGGCTGGGGCAGCCTGCCGAGGGAAGGAGGGTTAACGATTGTTGCTGGTCACCCGCTCCAGGAAGGAGATTTCCTGAAGGGCCTTGCCCGTTCCTTCCGCGACAGCGCTGAGGGGGTCCTCGGCGATGTGGACGGGCAGACCGGTCTCCTCGCGGAGAAGACGGTCCAGCCCCTTGAGAAGAGCGCCCCCACCCGCCAGCACAATGCCCCGGTCCACCAGGTCGGCGGCGAGTTCCGGCGGGCAGCGTTCAAGCGTGGTGCGGACGGCATCAACGATCGTGTTGAGAGGATCCGACATGGCCTCGCGGATCTCCTGCGAGGTGATGGTGATGGTCTTCGGAAGTCCGGCGACGAGGTCACGACCCTTGACTTCCATGGTCATTTCCTTCGGAAGAGGCGCTGCGGAGCCCAGGCGGATCTTGATATCTTCCGCCGTGCGCTCGCCAATCATGAGATTGTAGGCGCGCTTCATGTACTGGGTGATCGACTCATCGAGCTCGTCACCCGCCGTGCGGACGCTGCGGGCATACACAATGCCGGAAAGGGAAATCAGGGCGACCTCGGTTGTGCCACCGCCGATATCGACGATCATGTTGCCGGAGGCGTCCTGGACCGGAAGCCCGACTCCGATTGCGGCGGCCATCGGTTCTTCGATCAGATAAACCTCGCGCGCCCCGGCCTGCTCGGCGGACTCTCGAACGGCACGTCGCTCAACCTCGGTGATCCCGGACGGGATCGCGATGAGCACCCGCGGATTTGATCCACGACGTGGGTTCACCTTGCGGATGAAATGACGGAGCATTGCCTCCGTGACCTCGAAATCCGCGATCACCCCGTCCTTGAGGGGGCGGATCGCGACGATGTTCCCCGGCGTGCGGCCGAGCATTCGTTTTGCATCATCTCCAACGGCAAGCACCTCGTTGGTGCCGGCTTTCACAGCCACGACGGACGGTTCACGCAGTACGATTCCGTGGTCCTTGACGTTGATGAGTGTGTTCGCGGTGCCGAGGTCAATGCCGATGTCGTTGGAAAACCAACTGCCAAAAAACTTTTTAAACATGGATGAAATTGAAAATCAAAGAGGTGTGGAGCCACCCGGCGACCCGGGGACGCCCCGGAGCGGCTGGAGAGCCTGTCGGAAAATCACGGAGCGGGAAAGCACCCTGAAAGAGAGCGCAGATTCATCATCTGTCTCGACAAGGTCAAGCGGGAATCCGTGTTCCTCCACGCTGCCGTCGATGTTCCACGGCCAGAGTCTCAGGAAGTTGCCGAGGCGGCTCGACGTGCCAGAAACTCGTCGGCCAGCGCGCCATAGGAGGCCGCTCCCGGTCCGAGTGGGTCGTGCTCGAAAATCGTTTTCCCATGGCTCGGAGCCTCGCCGAGTCGGATCGTCCGGGGAATGACCGACTTGTAGATCTGCTCCGGGAAATAGCCCTGGACCTCATCCACCACCTGCCGGGAAAGGAGCGTGCGTCCGTCAAACATGGTCATCACGATGCCTTCCAGCCGGATATCCTCGTTCGCGCCAGAGCCTTTGATCTGGTCGATGACGTGGACGATCTTCGCCAGGCCCTCGAGCCCGAACCACTCACACTGGAGCGGAATCAGGATCTCATCGGCCGCCGCCAGTGCGGAAGTCATCAGCACGCCAAGCGACGGCGGGGTATCGAGAATGCAGTATTCGAAAAGATCGTTCGGCTTCAGCCCCTGAAGGATGCGGCGCAGGCGGGTCAGGTGGTCCTCGGCCCTGGCCAGTTCGATCTCCACTCCAGCCAGGTCCATTTCGGAAGGCACCAGGGAAAGATTCTCGCGGCCGGTCGGAAGAAGCTGTTCATACACCGTCCGCTCGCCCAGCAATACTGGATAAAGACTTCCGCCTTCAGGCACCTCGATGCCAAGACCACTGGTGCAGTTGGCCTGTGGGTCGAGATCCACAAGCAAGACTCGCTGCCCCCGCAGCGCCAACGCGGCGGAGAGATTCAGGGCGGTGGTCGTTTTTCCGACTCCGCCTTTTTGGTTTGCGATGGCAACGACTTTCATGTGGCGCACCGGGGACCGGACGGGCGCACACCTTCCCCATCCGAACCGACGCTGGCAATCAAAACCGCAGCCTGCCCGCAAATCAGCCATCCCAAGGCCCAGTCGCACCGTTCGAAGCTTGCACGGCAGCGCCCGATTGCGCCTTGTTTCCCCATGGCCGAAATCGACCTCACTCATCCGCCACACGCCGATCCCACGCGCGCCTACCGCTATCGTGACGGGCTCTACGGCGCCGATCTGGTGACCGCCGCCTTGGTGCATCTCGACTTTTTCACCTGGCTGGCCGGAAATCCCTCCACACTGGAGGATATCTGCGCGCACTTCGACTTCGCCCCGCGCCCGGCAGACGT
>JAIXVN010000392.1 GCA_027483005.1 Verrucomicrobiaceae bacterium | reverse complement strand
TTCGAGGCAGGCTCAGGAAATCGCGAAGTCCGTCGCCGCCGCCCTCGATTACCGGGGCATCCTCGGCGTGGAGTTTTTCGTCCTCCCGGACGGAACGCTGCTGGTCAACGAGATGGCCCCGCGTCCGCACAACTCCGGCCACCACACGATCAATGCCTGCGCGACCAGCCAGTTCGAGCAACAGCTTCGCGCCGTCTGCGGCCTGCCGCTGGGCTCGACGCGACTGCTTTCGCCGGTGGTCATGCTGAATCTGTTAGGCGACATGTGGCCGGCGGAAACCACACTGCCCGATTGGACGCCGCTGTTTGAAGACGGCGAGACTTTCCTGCATCTCTATGGAAAACGCCGCGCGATCGGTCGCCGGAAAATGGGTCACGTCAATGTCCTCGGAGCGACTGCGGAAGACTGCCTGAAGCGCGCGGAGGCCTTGAAGTCACTCCTTCTGGAACAGGCCAAGCGTTCGTAGTTCCGCCCTTCGGGGGTTTGTTAGAACAGCCTGAAGGCATGACGAAGAACGAAGATCACCTCGCGGCGGTCTTTTTCGCGGCGCGGGCTCCGGTGATCTCGGCGATCAGACGATGAAGGATGAGACGGTTGTCGAGACCGGTCGTGACGAGGTCCTGATCAGCCCGCTGGGTGGCCTCCATGGCGGCGGTGAGGCCTTTCAAGGTGAAGGCGGAAGCCCCGCGCATCGCCAGGAAAATGGGATAGACGTTCACGCCGCCGGTCTTCTTTTGGGGCAGCCAGGCGCGATCGAATTCGGGCAGTCGATCGAGCGCACCGGCAAAGGCCTGATAGTTTCCGGTCGGGACCTTGAGGGTTTCCTCGGTGACCTTCGCCATGAAAAGATTCCGCACCGTCGGGATGATCGAGGCGCGGATGATGGCGACCGCGCTTTCGCCCTGTTCGAGCTGCTGGTCGATGAGGCCGATCGCCCGGGCCGCGTCGCCCTTCTGGATCGCGTTGCCGATTTCAAACACGATCCCGGCGCGGCTCAGCGGGACCATGGTGAGCACGTCCTGCTCGGTCACCTGGCGGCGTTCGCCGAGGAAAAGGTCGAGCTTTTCGAGTTCGTTGCCGATCTGCTGGGTGGCCTCGCCGGCGAGCATCACGAAGAGCTCCATCGCGGCGGGATCGAACTTCAGGCCGAGCTCGCGGGCGCGGGCATTCACGAGGCTGCCGACCTGGTCCTGCCAACCCTCGCGGCTGGTGTCGATCCGATCATGAACCTGTACCTCGGCGACCTTTTCGAGGGCTTTCCAGAAGGCGCGACGCTTGTCGATGCCGGTGGCGGTGAGGAGGAATTTCACGCCGGAGGGCAGGCCGTTTTCCAAGAGCGCGCGGAGGCCCTCGACGCCGGAAAGCGTGCGCTCGGAGCGACCGGTGACGTCATCCGCGAAGAAGTTCGCGTTGCGCAGCCAGACGACCTTGTCGCCGCCGAACATCGGCAGCGTCTGCAGGGCCTGAAGGGTGGAGCCGCAGATTTCGTGGGCCTTGTCGGAGTTGTCCGCCACGCCGTCGATCGTTTCATGGGTGAAACCATCGTCCACACCGCCGGTCAGCTCACGATACAGCTCAAGGGCACGCTCTTTCACCAGCCCCTCATCGGAACCGACCACGGCAAACACATTGCCATTCGAACCTGCCTTCGCCTTCGCTGCCACGGAGGGGTTTTAGACCGTCGGAAAATCGAGCGCAACGTTCCAAACGCGGGCAGAAATCAATCGTCGTAGTGGAACCGACACTGCATGATCAGAAGGCTGTCGCCTTCGACCCTGTAGATCAGCCGATGCTCCTGGGTGATGCGCCGCGACCACCAGCCCTTGAGATTGTTTTTCAAAGGTTCGGGCTTTCCCACACCGGTGAATGGATTTCGCAACGCATCGCGGATGACGTCATTCACGCGATGGAGCACCTTCCGATCATCCTCCTGCCAGTAGAGGTAATCCTTCCAGCCGTTCGGCAGCCAGGTCAGTCGCATAGCTCACCAGATTGGACCTTTCCTGCCGCGTGATCGGCGAGGCTCTGCTGGATCTGATCGGCGTTCGCACGGGTCGAGAAAAGATGGAGGGTGGTCTCCATGGCCTCATATTCCTCAATGGCCAAAAGCACCACCTTGCCTGCTCCATTGCGGGTGATGGTGATCGGCTCGCGATCCCGGGAAGCGGTCTCCATGAGCCCCGCCAACTGGTTTCTGGCGTCCGTGTAATTCACCGTGATCATAGGGACCGTGTCGCACATGGACAGAATTCTGTCAAGGTCGCACTCACCCCTCTTCCCCGCCCATCAGCCGCTCGGTCTTCTTTCTTTCCCGCGCCTCGCGGAAAAAGCCCTGGATGAGGTGCAGGCACTCTTCTCCAAGGACGCCGGGGGTGATGTCGCAGCGGTGGTTGAGGGGCGGATTGGATTCGAGGAGATTGATCCAGCCGCCGGCTGCGCCGCCCTTGGGATCGGGGCAGCCGAAGACGACCCGTTCGGGCCGACAATGAACGATGGCCCCGGCGCACATCGGGCAGGGCTCCTTGGTGACATAGAGGGTGCATTTTTCCAGGCGCCAGTCGCCGACCGTCTGCTGCGCCGCAGTCAGGGCCAGCATTTCCGCATGGGCGGTGGCGTCCTTGAGGGTTTCCACCTGGTTCCAGGCGCGGGCGATGACCCGACCTTCGCGGACCACGACCGCGCCGATCGGGACTTCCTCGGCCGCGTAGGCTCGGCGGGCTTCCCTCAGCGCCTGACCCATGAAATAGGCGTCGCTCTGCAAGTCGATGATCGGGCTTTCGTCGTCCACGCGGATGGCTTAGCCCGTAAAGCCAGTGGCTTCCCACCAAAAAAGCCGCGCCGACGGATTCGAGAGGACCTCAACGCAAGGCCGCGAAACGCCGCCTCTCGGATCACTTCGCCACCATTCCATAAAAGGCTCCCGCCAGCGCGGCGGTCATGAGCGTGGCGAGGGTGCCACCGAGAACCGCCTTGAAACCGAGTGCGGCGAGGACCGGACGCTGGTTCGGGGCGAGACTGCCCGTCCCGCCGAGCTGGATGCCGATCGAGCCGAAGTTGGCAAAACCGCAGAGTGCGAAGGTGGCGAGATAGAGCGACTTCGGAGAAAGCGCGCCCGCCACCTTCAGTTGGCCGAGCTTGCCGTAGGCGACGAACTCATTGAACACGACCTTGCTGCCCAACAGCGCGCCGACCTTGGTCATGTCCTGGCTGTCCACGCCGATCAGCCACGCGATCGGGGCGAGCACGTGACCGAAAACCACATCGAGCGAGAGCGACGGACTGATCTTCGAAAGGAGGCCGTTGACCAGCGCGCCGAAGGCAATGAAGGCGATCAGCATCGCGCCGACGTTGGCGGCGAGTTTCAAGCCTTCGCTGGTGCCGTTGGCGAGGGCGTCGAGGAAGTTGGCACCGTGCTTTTCCTTTGGCACATGGATCTCCTCATCGAAGGCCAGGGTCTGCGGGACGAGGATCTTCGCGATCACCAGCGAGGCCGGAGCCGCCATGAAGGAGGCGCAGAGCAGGAACTTGGCGTAGGTGTGCTTCTGCACCGGATCATCGCCACCGAGGATGCCGATGTAGGCGACCAGCACGCCGCCCGCGATGGTGGCCATGCCGCCGGTCATGACCGCGAAGAGCTCGCTGCGGGACATGCGCTCGAGATAGGGCTTGATCATCAGCGGCGACTCAGTCTGGCCGAGAAAGATCTCTGCCGCCGCCGCGAGCGACTCCGCCCCGGAGATCTTCATGAACTTCTGCGTCACCCACGCGAAGGCCGCGACCACCCGCTGAAGGATGCCGCAGTAATAAAGAACCGAGCACAGCGCCGAGAAGAAGATGATCGTGGGCAGGACCATGAAGGCGAAGATGAAGCCATTGTCCTTTCCAAACAGGGCCTCCATCGCCTTCTGATCCGTCAGTTTTCCAAACACGAATCCCGCACCCTCCTTCGAGAAGTCCGTGATCCAGACAAATCCCGCGGCCAGCGCATCGAAGCCCTTGTCCGCGCCGGGCACCACGAGGAACAAGAGTGCCAGGATGATCTGGAACGTCACGCCACCGAGAACCAGCTTCCAATCGATCTTCCGACGGTTCTCCGAAAACAGAACGGCGATGCCTAACAAGCCGATGAGTCCGATGAGGGCGCGGAGGAAGTCCATGGGTTGAAGACCCTATCAGCACGGACCGGGCCGAGAATGGGAAGCACGAAATCCCATTCCGAAAAGGAAGAGGATCTCACGCAGAGGCGCGGAGACGCAGAGGATTAGGTTTCAGTTTTCGATTCCCTCTGCGTCTTTGCGCCTTGCGTAAATCTCTCTCAACGCCCCGCTTCCAGCCTCGGATCGCCGAGGTCCAGTCGGTAGAGAACTTGGTTGTAATCGTGACGCGGGATGGCTTCCGGGTTTCCGGAGAAGGTGGTCGTGAGCGTGCCTTCGAACCAGATCATGCGTCCATCATCGCTCACGAACTCCGGATGCTGGAGCGGATTGTAGAAGGTGTAGCGCTCGTGATTGGCGATGACGACGGACTTTCTCCAGGGCCCTGTCGGCGCAGGCGCTTCGGCGTAGCGGATCTGGCCGAGCTTGCCGGCATCGGTGAAAAGGCTGATCCACTTTTTCCGCCAGGGATTCCAGGAGAGCGAGCCGTTGTGGGCCTTGACGGGCTTGCCGGTGGCGGCATCGATGAAGGCGGTGTCACAGGTGACGGCTTGATAGGCTCCGATGTCTTTCCAGGCTTCGTAGCTGTCTTCCAGGCTGAGCTGCGGCGTGGCTTGGCCGAAGTAGAGCTTCCCCTCATGACGAAAGGCGTGGCCGTCGGGATAGAGAGGAGTGCCGGGGGCGAAGGTGATGACTTTCCTGAACTCGTTCTTCTCGAAATCGAATTCACACAGCCCGCGTTCGTAGGCCTCCATCGACGGCTTCACCTTCGCATAGGTCGCCCCGAGGTGCTCCTTTCCTTCGCGATCCTTCAAGGTGACCAGCCCGCCCAGCCACGTGGGGCCATCGCCCGGGAACCTGGCGACGCCTTTGACGAAACCGTCCTCCGCCTTGAAGTAGTCGTAGTCGATCGGCCCCTCCGGCCTGCACCCGACCTCGCCCGGCAGCGGGCTGAAAGCGGCCGTGGTGCTGAAGTTTCCGAGTGGATACGAGGCACGGTTGGTATCGCCCCACAGCCAGAACATTTTTCCCCGGATGATGGCAGTATCGACGCTGTCGCAGCCCAGCACCTGCGCGGCGAGCAGCGGATCTTTCCCCGGCATGGGCCGACCGAGCCTCGCGGCGTGGACGAATCGACCAGCTCCTGTGAGGCGCTGGATGCGCTCGGCAATGTTCAGCCGCGTGACCTCGATCGTGGCCTTGCCACCGGAAGTCGGGCGCAGCTTCACTCCGCGATACCCGAAGCCATCGGCCTTCAGTTCGTAGCCATGTCCGGAAACACTGAGCCACAGCTCCTGATCCATCAGGCCCGGTTCATCGAAGGCGATCAGCCCCGCGTTGTCGGTGCAATCCCCGACATGGTGGACCGTTTCCACCCGGATCACCGGCACCGGCCTTTTCGTCGCGGCATCCACGACCTCGATCGCGAAGGGCTGCGCGACCACCGGAACGATCAGGCCGAAGAGCAGCAAGGAAAGGCGCATGGGCCCATCCTATGCACGGAAGCCCCGCCAGTTGCATCCTCTTCTGGCGGAAATTCAAGCGATGCCCTAGGCTGTCCTTATGAAACCCACTGCCCGCCCGCCGATTGAGACGGAAGACCTTCAGCAGTCAGACCCGAAAACGTGGGCGGTCGGCGCTCCGTCGGTGGTCTCGGCCTTGCAGCAGGTGTTTTCAAAAGCGGGCGTCATCCGTGGCTCGAAAGCGCTGCTCAAGCTGAATCAGACAGGCGGTTTCGATTGCCCGAGCTGCGCCTGGCCGGATCCTGATGGCGAGCGCTCGGTGGCCGAGTTCTGTGAGAACGGCGCGAAGGCTGTGGCCTCGGAGGCGATGAAGCGAACGATCGGCCGGGAGTTTTTCGCCGCCCATTCGATCGAGGACCTGCTTTCCCGCAGCGATGCCTGGCATGATCTTCAGGGGCGGCTCGCCGAGCCGATGCTGCTGAGGGAAGGC
>JAIXVN010000553.1 GCA_027483005.1 Verrucomicrobiaceae bacterium | reverse complement strand
TTTGCCTTCCTTGTCGCCGGCGACGACGAGGGCGGAGAAGCTGAAGCGACGGCCGCCCTTGACGACCTTGGCGCATCGGTTGATGAAGACGACCTTTTCAGCGAGCTGCGGTCCATCGGACTCCTGCTGCTGCGAACGGTCATCGCGGCGTGGGCCACGGCCACGCTGGCCGCCCTGTCCACCACCGCCACCACCTTGGCCGCCGCGGTATCCACCGCCGCCGCCACCTTGATATCCACCGCCACCACCTTGATTGCCACCACGGTATCCACCGCGATCACCTTGAGGTGCTCCGGAGGCTGCAGGAGCCGGTGTAGAGGCTGGAGTGGCTGCGGGCTGATTGTCTTGGTCTGTAACCATGAGATCGATCTTGTAGGGTGGCGATTAGAACTGGAGACCGCCTTCGCGGGCGGCATCGGCAAGAGCCTTGACCTTGCCGTGATAGATGTGACCACCGCGGTCAAAGACCACGGAGCTGACGTTGACAGCCTTGGCGCGCTCGGCGATCAAGCTGCCAACCTTCTGGGCGGAGGCGATGTTGGACGATGCGTTCTCCACTTCCTTGTCGAGGGTGGAGGCGGCGGCCAGCGTGCGGCCGACGGCGTCGTCGATAACCTGCACGTAAATGTGCTGGTTTGAATAATGGACAGCGAGGCGCGGACGCTCGGTGGTGCCTGCAACCTTCTTGCGGATGCGGGCATGGACGCGCTGGCGGATTTCCTTGCGGTTGATCTTGCTCATCTGGAATGGATCGGTGCGTGGTTTGTTTCGACGTTCGTGCGTTACTTGCCGACGCTCTTGCCTTCCTTGCGACGAACGTATTCGCCGACGTAGCGGACTCCCTTGCCCTTGTAAGGCTCGGGCGGATAGTATCCGCGAACTTCGGCGGCAAACTGTCCGACGAGTTGCTTGTCGATGCCTTCGACCTTGATCTTGGTGTTGTCAGTCACCGTGACGGTGAGACCACTTGGGATCGGGTGGAGGAGAGGATGCGAGCGACCCAGTGAAAGGTCGATCTCGGAGCCCTTGACGGCGGCACGGAGACCGACGCCCTGAATTTCGAGGTCCTTCACGAAGCCCTGAGAAACGCCGATGATCATGTTGTTGACCAGGCTGCGGACGGTGCCGTGAAGCGCCTTGTGAACGCGCGACTCGGTCGCACGGGAAACGGTGATGCCGCCTTCGGCATTGTTCTCGACGCTGATGCCGTCGGGAAGTGGAAGCTGGAGGGTGCCTTTCGGACCCTCGACAGAGACTTGGTTCGCGGCGACCTTGACGGCCACCTTGGCGGGAAGAGTGATTGGTTTAAGACCAACGCGTGACATGGAAGTGGTTCCTTTCTCGGGGTGAGGGGTTTACCAGAGGATGGCGAGGATTTCGCCACCCAGGTTGTGACGCTTGGCGGTTGCCCCACTCATCACGCCTTTCGAAGTCGAAAGGATGGCGATGCCGAGGCCGGACATGACGCGAGGAATTTCATCGGTGCTGACGTACTTGCGGCGGCCAGGCTTGGAGACGCGCTTGAGGTCGGTGAGGACCGGGCGACCGTCGATGAACTTCGGCTTGATCTTGATGTTGATACGATCGCCGGTGAGGACCTCGTAGTTCCAGATGTAGCCTTCCTCCATGAGGATCTTGGCAATGTCTGCCTTGATCCGGGAGTGCGGGGCGGTGAATTCCTCGTTGCCTGCACGGCAAGCGTTCTTGAGACGCGTGAGGAAGTCGGAGATTGGGTCGGTGAGAACTGCCATGGTGTCTGGTCTTTCTTGAAGTTCTAGGGTTCTCAGGCGATGGCTTCATCAGCCTTCTTGCTGTCGCGGAATGGCAGGCCAAGAGCGCGGAGCAGCTCGCGGCCCTCGTCGTCGGTGGCAGCCGTGGTCACGAAGATCAGGTCGAAGCCGATCTGACGCTTGATCTGGTCGAGTTCGATCTCCGGGAAGATCGACTGGTCGTTGAAGCCGACCGCATAATTGCCGCGACCGTCGAAGGACTTGGTCGGGATTCCGCGGAAGTCGCGGATGTTCGGAGCGGTGAGATTGATGAAGCGGTCGAGGAACTCCCACATGCGCGGGCCACGGAGGGTCACGCGCGCTCCGAGGGCTTCACCCTCACGGAGCTTGAAGTTGGCGACGGCCTTCTTCGAGTAGCTGATGGAAGCCTTCTGGCCGGTGATCTTGCCGATTTCGGTCACGGCGTCATCGACGGCCAGCTTGCGATCGGGGGACTTGCCCATGCAGGAGGTCACCACGATCTTTTCGAGGCGTGGGACCTGATGGACGTTCTTGTAGCCCAGCTTCTCGGTGAGAGCGGGAACCACTTTTTCTTTGTAGTGTTGGAGGAGCGTTGGAGTGCTCATGGTGATTTGCGGGTCAGCGCTGTTGAAACGCGCGCTTAAGCGCGGGCAAAACGCGGGGTTCAGCCCAATTTCTTGACGTTGGAGAGATGAACGGGGCCGTCGACTTCGAGCAGGCCGCCATCGGGATGTTTTTCGGAACGCTTGGTGGCCTTGATCATCTTGCGGGCACCTTCGACGACGACCTGGCTCTTGCCTGCGTTCACCGAAAGAACGGTGCCGCGCTTGCCTTTGTGGTTGCCGGCGATGATTTCGACTTCGTCGCCTTTTTTGACGTGTGTCTTCATCGGAAAAGTTTCAGTTGGGATTCGGAGTGGACGCGGCTCAGAGAACTTCCGGCGCGAGGGAGACGATCTTCATGAACTGCTTTTCACGAAGCTCACGGGCGACCGGCCCGAAGATACGGGTGCCGCGTGGGTTGTTGTCCTTGTCGATGATGACGATCGCGTTGCCATCGAAGCGGAGGACGGATCCATCATCGCGGCGGATCGGAGCGGCGGTGCGCACGATCACGGCCTTGACGACGCTGCCCTTCTTGACGGCGGCGGTCGGGATCGAGTCACGGATGTGGGCGGTGATGACGTCGCCGACGTTGGCAATGCGCGTGCGCTTGCCGAGAACACCGATCATTTTCGCTGTACGGGCACCGGTGTTGTCGGCGACCGTCAGCTTGGTTTCCATCTGGATCATAAGAAAAGGTAGTGGGAGCTGCGTGAGTGGGGCGACATGACGGGAACCTGGGTTCCGGTCAAGCGCAGATGGATCAATGCGAAAGAACCTGCTCGAGATTCCAGCGCTTCAGCTTCGAAATCGGACGGGTCTCGACGATGCGGACACGGTCACCGATGGCGGCTTCCGACTTTTCATCGTGGACGTAGTACTTTTTCGAGCGCTTGACGATCTTGTTGAACTTGGGATGCGGAACGCGGGCGACGTGTTCGACAACGATGGTCTTGTCCATTTTGGTGGACACGACGACGCCGACGCGGGTCTTGCGGACGTTCGGACTGGATTCCGTGGAGGTGGTCTCGCTCATGAGAGGAATGGGTGATGCGTTGCGGTCCGGGATCAGGCCTTGCGCTTGGCGGCGGCAAGAGCGGTGAGAACACGCGCGGTTTCGCGACGGACGACGCGAATGCGGGCGGGATTTTCGAGCTGGCCGGTGGCCTGCTGGAGACGGAGGTTGAGAGACTCCTGCTTGAGGTCGCGGAGGCGGGTCTGAAGCTCGCCGGCGGAAAGCTCGGTGGACTTGGCCTTTGCCTTGGTCTTGGTAGCCATGAGATCTGGGATCGGAGAAAAGTTCTAAGGTCGCAGTTGATTCCAGAAGGGATCAGGCATGCGGGTTGCGGACGATGAAGCGGGTGCGGATGCCAAGCTTGTAGGAGGCCAGGCGCATCGCCTCACGGGCGAGGGATTCCGGAACGCCACCGACTTCGAAGAGCATGTTGCCCGGGCGGACGACGGCCACCCAGAACTCGACGGCGCCTTTGCCCTTACCCATTCGGGTTTCGGGCGGACGGGCGGTGACGGACTTGTGTGGGAAGATTCGGATCCAGACCTTGCCTTTACGCTTGAGGAAGCGGTTGATCGCGACACGGCAGGCTTCGATCTGGCGGTTGGTCATCCATCCGCGATCAACGGTCTGGAGACCGAAATCGCCGAACGCGACGGTCGTTCCACGCTGCGCGTTGCCAGAGCGGCTGCCGCGGTGGCTTTTGCGGAACTTGGTTCGTTTGGGCATCAAGGGCATGACTTACTCCTTCTAAAAATTGGTTCGGTGTTCTGGCGGAAAATTCGGGCGGATGAGGATCATCCGTTGTTGCGGGGAGGGCCTGGGCGACGGTCACCGCCACCGCGTGGGCCGCGGTCACCACCACCGCGCGGACCACGGTCGCCGCGATCTCCGCGGTTGCCACGATCGTTGCGCTCACCGCCAGGCTGGCCTGGACGGTTGTCCTCCTCCTTCTTGTTGACCCAGCACTTCACCCCGATGATCCCGTAAAGGGTCCGGGCTTCGGCAAAGCCATAATCAAGAGGAACACGGAGAGTCTGAAGCGGGACCTTTCCTTCACGGTAGGTTTCCGAGCGGGCGATGTCGGCACCGCCGAGGCGGCCGGCGCAACGGACGCGGATGCCTTCAGCACCGAAGTCCATGGCGATCTGCACCGAGCGCTTCATGGCGCGGCGGAAGCTGATACGGCGCTCAAGCTGGACGGCGATCTGCTCGGCGACGAGCTGGGCGTCGAGCTCGGGCTTGCGGATCTCGATGATGTCGATCTTCACCTGCGAGCCGTGGCAAAGCACGTTGAGGTCGCGGGTCATGATCTCGATATCACGTCCCTGGCGGCCGATGATCAGGCCGGGGCGGGAGGTGTGGAGAGTGACGCGGACGCTGTTCCAGGCGCGCTCGATCACCACCTTGGCGAGGGCTGCGGTCTGGAGACGCTTCTTGAGATAATTGCGGATCGAAAGGTCCTCGTGCAGCTTGATGCTGTAGTCCTTGCCCGTGGCGTACCACTTCGAGCGCCAGTCCTTGGTGACGGCGAGGCGGAATCCGATCGGATGTACTTTTTGGCCCATGGTCGGTGCGTGTTGAGAGATTCTGAGTTCGGATCAGGCCTGCGCTTCAGCGGCTGGTTCCGGGGTCGGGGTCGTTTTGGCGGAGACGTTGCGGGTCACCTTCTTCTTCTTCTCCGGCGGCGCGCCGACGAGGGTGATGAAGATGTGGCTGGTGGGCTTGCGGATGCCACCGGCGGAACCCTTGGCGCGAGGCTTGAAGCGCTTGATCGCCGGGCCGATTCCAATCACCGCTTCCTTCACGACGAGCGTGCTGGTATCGAGAGAGAAATTGTGCTCTGCGTCCGCGATGGCCGTCTTGAGGGTCTTGCAGATGAGCTGCGCGGCTTTCTTCGGGGTGAAGGTCAGAATGTCGAGCGCGCTCGACACTGGAAGGCCTTGAATTTCCCGTGCGACGTCACGCGCCTTTTTGGGCGAGAGACGGACATACTTGGTGGTGCTTTTGACTTCCATCGGTCGTGAAGGTGGATGCTTGCAGCGGAAGGGTTGCTTATTTGGACGGTTGAGTCTCGAGAGTGGCGGTATCGCCCTGTCGTGCGGATTCTGAAGGTCGGTCAAGTCGCTCGACGAAGGCGCCGCTGACGCCCGGGCGGACGTCGGCGAGTATGGCTTTTCCGTAGGGCTGGTTGGCGCGGCTGAGCGTGAAGCTCATGCCGATCCTGGCCCCTTGGGTCTCCCCGACGTTCAGCACAAGCAGCCCGCTGGTTTGATCGATGCTCACAATGGAGGCCTGCTGCAGGCTTCCGGTGCGGACATCGGGGCGGGGCTTATCCTTGAGTCGGAGTGCGACGTCAAGCTCGCGTAGGGAAGTTTCAACGCGCACCCGTGCATCCGGATCGGACACCACGGCCTGGCGAAGGTAGTCGGTCACCGAAGCGGAAAGGCGGCTTGCCGCGCCCCGGAGTCCGGTGAGTTGTTCATTGGCAACCTCGATGTCACCGGCGGCCTTGACGAGGCGGTCATCGCCACCGTCGAGAAGGTTCTTGCCGAGGGCTTCGAGGCGCTGGCGGATCTGGCTGAGCTGCTCATTGGCCTGCTTCGCGGCCTGATTTGACTCAGCCAGACTGCGTTGAAGCGCCGTGACGGTCCGTTCCAGTTCCGCGACCCGGGAATCCTGTCCACGGCACGTCCCACCGGCGGCCAGCAGCCCGAAGGCGGCGGCAGCAGAGTAACGTGATGGAACGAGGGAGACCATGGAAGGACGGAGCTGGAGGGAGAAAACGGCTTACTTCTTGCCGATACCGCCGTGTTGTTTGAAGATGCGGGTCGGCGAGAATTCACCGAGCTTGTGGCCGACCATGTTCTCGGTCACGTGGACCGGGACGAAGGTCTTGCCGTTGTGCACGACGAAGTTGTGTCCGACGAAGTCAGGTGTGATCATCGACTTGCGGCTCCAGGTCTTGATCGGCTTCCGGTCCTCGCCGGCGGCGGCGGTGGCGTCGATCTTCTGGAGGAGCTTCTGGTCAACGAACGGACCTTTTTTAAGCGAGCGGGGCATTGGAGTGTGCGTTTAAAGTTGGGATCCCGGATCAGCGCTTCGCCTTGTGGCGGGATTCGACGATGAAGGCGTTGGTCGGCTTCTTCTTGTTGCGGGTCTTCTGACCCTTGGCATGGCCCCAGGGGCTGAGAAGGTGCTGACGACCACCACCGGACTTGGAGCGGCCTTCGCCACCACCGTTCGGGTGGTCGACGGGGTTCATGGTCATGCCGCGGACCGTCGGACGGACACCCTGCCAGCGTGAGCGACCCGCCTTGCCGGACGACTCGTTCATGTGATCACGGTTGCCGACGGCACCGATCGTGCAGAAGCAATCCTCGTTGAAGCGGCGGATTTCTCCGGAAGGCATCTTCACCAGTGCCCAACCGCCTTCGCGGTTGGAAAGGACGGCCTGCTGACCGGCAGCGCGGGCGACCTTGCCACCACCACCGGGCTGAAGCTCGATGTTGTGGATGGCGGTTCCGAGCGGCACGCTCTTGAGCGGCATCGCATTGCCTGGCTTGGCGGCGACCTTGTCACCGGAGGCGACGGTGGCACCGACTTCGAGTCCGGCAGGAGCAAGGATGTAGGACTTCTGTCCGTCCGCATACTGAAGCAGGGCGATGCGGCAGGTGCGGTTCGGATCGTATTCGATGCCGACCACGGTGGCGGTCACGTCGTGCTTCCGGCGGCGGAAGTCGATGAGGCGGTAGTGGCGCTTGTGGCCACCGCCGATGTGGCGGCAGGTGATGCGACCGGTGTTGTTACGGCCACCTGAGCGCTTGAGCGGCTGGAGCAGGCTCTTCTCCGGCTTGCTCTTGGTGACTTCCGCGAAATCGGGAAGTGACATGTAGCGCGCGGAAGGCGTGACGGGCTTGAGATTGTGAATGGGCATGACTCGCGTTGCGGTTCGAGTTTGTCGCGGTGTGCGGGAAAACGGTCTGATCAGACGAGATCGAAGGACTCGCCTTGCTTCAGGCGAACGATGGCTTTCTTCCAGTGGTTGGTGCGTCCGGCGTCGGCACGGCGCTGGCGGCGCTGTTTGCCGAGGCAGTTGGCAGTGCGGACAGCCTCCACCTTCTTGCCGATCAATTGCTCGACCGCGCGCTTGATCTCAAGCTTGTTGGCCTTGCGATCGACATTGAAGACGATCTCGTTGTTGGTCTCCTGGAGAAGGGTGGCCTTTTCGCTGAGGTGGACGTTTTTAATGACCTGGTAAATGTCTTTCATGGTCGTGCGGCTGGGTCCGGGGTTCAGGCGGTGCGCTGGGCGAGGGTCGCCACGGCATCCCCCACGAGGAGGACGGAGTCGGCGAGGAGCAGTTGCTCCACGTTGAGTTCAAGGGCGGTGATCAACTGGGCCCAGCCGACGTTGCGGGCGGCGAGGTAGGTCGAATCATCGAAGGTGGAGCCCACCACGAGCACCTTGCCGGGAGAGGTCAGGGCGGTGAGGGTGGAAACGAAGGTCTTGGTCTTGCCGTCGGCGATTGAGAAGGAGTCGACGTGATGGATCGAACCGTCGCGGACGAGGTCGCCGAGGACGCGGCGGAGGGCGAGCTTGCGCACGCTCTTGGTCACCTTCTTCGAGTAATCGCGAGGACGGGGTCCGAAGACCACGCCACCACCAACGAAAATCGGGGCGCGCTTGTCGCCGTGACGGGCGTTGCCGGTGCCCTTCTGCTTGTAGATCTTCTTGTTGTTGCCGCGGACTTCGCCACGGGTCTTGGTGTTGGCGGAACCGGAGCGGCGGTTGGCGCGGTAGGCGGTGACGAGATCGTGCACGGCCTGGCCACCACGACTGGCGTCCTCAAGGACGACATTGGCGGACTGGGCGTCTTCGGCGGTAAAAGCTTTCGCAGACATGGAAGGAATCAGTTAAATGGTTCTGAGGAGATTCCGATTCAGGCGGACTTCTTCTTGGCAGGGCGGATGGTGACGTAGCCACCCTTGGCACCGGGAACGGCACCGGAAACGAGGATCACTCCATCTTCCGGACGAACGGCCACGACCTTGAGGTTCTGGACGGTGCTCTTCACGTCGCCCATGTGTCCTGGCATCTTCTGGTTCTTCCAGACGCGACCGGGAGTGGAGCGGCAGCCGATGGCTCCAGTCCGGCGGTGCATCATCGATCCGTGGGTCATCTTCAGACCGCCGAATCCGTGACGCTTGACGGCACCCTGGAAGCCCTTGCCCTTGTTCGTTCCGATCACGTCGACCCACTGGCCGGCGGAAAGGAGTTCGATGCCCGGGTGGGTTTCAGGAGCGGCTTCACCGGCACCGAAGCGGAACTCCTTGATGAAGCGCTTCGGGGTGGAGCCAGCCTTCTTGAAGCGGCCGAGGTCGGGCTTGGAAACACGGTGTTCCTTCTGATCGTCGAAACCGATCTGAACGGCGGAGTATCCATCCTTTTCAGCGGTCTTGACCTGGAGGGCGGTGTTTCCGCTCACGTCGATGACGGTGACGGGAATCATGGTTCCAGCTTGTTGGTCAAACAAGCGGGTCATGCCGAGTTTTTTGCCGAGGAGTCCGAGTGACATGGCGTTGAAAGTTTCTTGTGGGAAGGGACGGGCGGAGGGCCTGGGTCCCGGGAAGGTTAGATGCGGATGGTGATGTCAACGCCGGCGGGGAGGTTGAGCTTCTTGAGCTCGTCCACGGTGCGGGCGGTGGGGTCAACGATGTCGAGGAGACGCTTGTGGGTCCGGATTTCGAACTGCTCCGCCGACTTCTTGTTCACGTGAACCGAACGGTTGACGCTGAACTTTTCGATACGGGTCGGAAGCGGGATCGGGCCGGCCACCTTCGCGCCGGTGCGCTTGGCGGTTTCCACGATTTCCTGGGCGGAGCGGTCGATCGCGCGGTGATCGAACGCACGCAGGCGGATGCGGATTTTCTGATTGTCCATGGTGGAGAGGAGGTGGTTCGGTTTGAGGGTCTGCAGGGCGAGTGATCAGCCTAAGCGTTCGCTTACGATCTCTTCGACAATGTTGTTCGGCACCTGCTCGAAATGCGATGGGGTCATCGAGTAGGAAGCACGACCGGAGGAAAGGGTGCGAACGGCGGTGGAGTAACCGAACATGGCCTGGAGCGGAACGTTGGCGCGGATGACGGCCAGCTTGCCCTTGGTTTCCATGCTCTGGATCTGTCCGCGGCGGCGGTTGAGGTCGCCCATGACATCACCCTGGTAATCGTCCGGGGTGGAAACCTCGACGGCCATGATCGGCTCGAGGAGGATGGACTTGGCTTTCTTGAAGCCGTCCTTCATGGCGAAAATGGCCGCCATGGTGAAAGCGTTTTCGTTGGAGTCAACGTCGTGGTAGGAACCACCCAGGATGTCGACACTCACGTCGATGACCGGATATCCTGCGACGATGCCATTGGTCATGGCCTCACCGATGCCCTTGTAAACGGCGTTGATGTACTCCTTTGGAATCTCGCCGCCGACGACCTTGTTCTCGATCGTCAGGCCCTTGCCCTTTTCGTTGGGCTTGATCTCGATCCGCACGTGGCCGTACTGGCCGCGGCCGCCGGATTGCTTGACCAACTTGCCGTCGCCAAGGGCACCACCGGTAATGGTCTCGCGGTAGGCGATCTGGGGAGCGCCGGTGTTGGCCTCCACCTTGAATTCGCGCTTCAGGCGATCCACAATGATCTCCAGGTGAAGCTCACCCATGCCTGAGATGATGGTCTGTCCGGTTTCCTCGTCGGTCTTGACCATGAAGGTCGGGTCCTCTTCGGAAAGGCGGGCCAGGGCGAGCGCGAGCTTTTCCTGATCGACCTTGGTTTTCGGCTCGACGGCCATCGAGATGACCGGTTCCGGGAAAGTGGGGGGCTCGAGCACCACGTCGTGGTTTTCGGCAGCCAGGGTGTCACCGGTGGTGACGTTCTTGATTCCGACCATCGCCGCGATGTCACCGGAGTAACAGGCATCGACGTCGGTGTGCTGATTGGACTGGATCCGGATCAGGCGGCCGACTCGCTCGGAGCGGCGGGTGCGTGGGTTGTAAACCGTGTCACCCTTCTTGATACAGCCGGAGTAAACGCGGAAGAATACGAGCTTTCCAACAAACTTGTCGGCCCAGAGTTTGAAGGCGAGGGAAACGAACTTGCCGTTGTCGGTGGTCGGGACCTCGATCTTGGTCTCCTCGTTGTCCGGGTCCATGCCGACCGCAGCCGGGATGTCGAGCGGGCTCGGGAGGTAGTCGACGACGGCGTCGAGAAGATACTGGACGCCCTTGTTCTTGAAAGCGGAGCCACCGGCGACGGGGACGAGCTTGTTGGCGATCGTGGCGCGGCGGATGCCGTCCTTCAGTTCCTCGCGGGAAACGGGCTCCTCGAGGAGGAACTTTTCACCAAGCTGGTCATCGACGTTGGCGACGGTGTCGACCAGTTCGAGGTAGGCTTCTTCGGCGATCTCCTTGAGTTCGCCGGTGAGTTCCTCGACGCGGTAGGTGGAGCCATACTTGTCGTCGTCCGAGAAATAGACAGCCTTCTGATTGACCACGTCGATCTGGCCGATAAGCCCGTCCTCGCAACCGATCGGAATGAGGATCCGGACGGCGTTGGCGCCGAGCTTCTCCTTGATCTCCGAAAAGACGTTGTCGAAGTTCGCTCCGGTGCGGTCCATCTTGTTGACGAACACGATCCGTGGAACGTGATACTTGGTGGCCTGACGCCAGACGGTTTCAGTCTGGGGTTGGACACCGGCGACGGCGCAGAAGACGACAATGGCACCATCGAGGACGCGGAGCGAGCGCTCCACCTCGGCCGTGAAATCCACGTGGCCGGGAGTGTCGATGATGTTCACCCGGTGTTTTTGCTCCGGGAAAAGCTTGGAGACTCCTTCTTCCGCTCTCTGCCACCATTCGGTGGTCACGGCAGCGGAAGTGATCGTGATTCCGCGCTCGCGCTCCTGCTCCATCCAGTCGGTCGTCGCAGCGCCATCGTGCACTTCACCGATCTTGTGGATCATGCCCGTGTAGAACAGGATCCGCTCGGTGAGCGTGGTTTTACCGGCATCGATGTGAGCAGCGATCCCGATGTTGCGGGTGTGCTCCAGCGAATACTGGCGATGGGGACTGTTCGGGTTACCGGACACGGACGGGAGAGAGGCGGAGAACTTCTTCGAAGATCAGACGGAGACGATTAGAAGCGGAAGTGGGCAAAGGCGCGGTTGGCCTGGGCCATCTTGTGGACATCGTCGCGCTTGCGAACGGCGTTACCCTGATTGTTGGCGGCGTCCTTGATCTCGTTGGCGAGAGCGACGTGCATCGGGGTGCCCTTGCGGTTGCGGGCGTAGTTGACGAGCCAGCGCATGGCGAGCGACTCGGAACGGTCGGCGGCAACTTCGAGCGGCACCTGGTAGGTGGCACCACCGACGCGGCGGGACTTGACCTCGACACGTGGCTTGGCGTTCTCGATGGCGCGGGTGATGACTTCGAGGGGATCGACGGTGTCGATGCCTTCGTTGGCCTTGTCGATCGCGGCGTAAACGATGCGCTGAGCGAGGGACTTCTTGCCGGAGACCATCACCTTGCTGATGAGGTGGCCAACGAGAGTGCTGTCGTAGCGGGCATCGCTGCGATCAGGCTTGTGGAAAACGCGCTTGCGGCGGGGCATGGCGGTAGCAGGTAGGAATTAAGGATTAAAAAGGCTTACTTCTTCTTGCCTTTGGCGGGAGCGGCTGCCTGGCCCGGCTTCGGACGCTTGGCACCATACTTGGAGCGGGCCTGGCGACGCTTGTCGACGCCGAGGGTATCGAGCGAACCACGAACGATGTGGTAACGGACACCTGGAAGGTCCTTCACTCGTCCACCGCGAACGAGGACGATGGAGTGTTCCTGGAGGTTGTGGCCTTCACCACCAATGTAGGCGATGACCTCGAAACCGTTCGTGAGGCGGACTTTCGCCACTTTACGAAGCGCGGAGTTCGGCTTCTTCGGCGTGCGCGTCATCACCTGGAGGCAAACGCCCCGGCGTTGGGGGCAGTTCACCAGAGCTGGCGACTTCGACTTTTCAGCCGGGGTAAGGCGCCCCTTGCGAACGAGCTGGTTGATGGTCGGCATGATATCCTGCGGGTGGTTCTGAATTTACAATCGAGCTTCGAGTGCAAACCAGAGCACCAGCGAGAATCCTCGCAGGAGCCTGTTATCCGGAGCTGCACCCGATAAAATTGATCCCTGATGAAGCAGGACGGGAGGCTTTGGCGACCCGGCCTGCGATGTGGGGCGGCGAACCTAGCGGGCAACAAGTTTCTGACAAGCCCTATTTTGAAATTATTTGCAGTTTCTCAAAAAAAATCATTCCGCGACTCATTCGATTGAAAATCAACGTGATAGGCCGCTCCTCATCAGTGGCTTTCAGGCATTTCTCGGCCATCGCCCCTCGATTTCCTTCCCGCAATCTTCCATTTCCGGAAGGATCGATCCGGGGATCGGCGAGTTTTTCTGGAACCATGCCGCAGCCGCCAGGGAGAGAAGAGTTGGCCCAGGCACTCCGAAAAAAATCATCCGGCCACTCAGGGGCAATGGACGAAGACCCGGAGCCTCTTCGTGACGTAGCCCCCGGCATTGCGGGCGAAAGTCCAATCCGGATTGCCGCCCGGGTTGTTGCCGATGCCGAGATCGCCTCCGGGGCCTTCCTTCCAGTTGTTGATGGAGAAGATGGTCTGCTTGGCCACGTGGTTGTGGACCTGCATCGAGCCATAGCCGTCAAGGATCTGCCCACCGAGGTCGTCGCCGAAATCATAGACGTCCGCCCTGGCGTCGGGGATCTGAGCGGCGTTGCCAGGTCCGTAGTTGCTCGGCCAGAACTCGATGTTGCCTCCCGAAAGGTCGTCGCCGCTGACGATTCCGCTGACGTTGGTGCGCACGTTCATGTGGGCCAGCGCCTGCTGGAACGAGGCTCCGCTGGCGACCGTGGGCACAGCAGTTTTCCCCAGTTCCTTGGTGAAGGCGTCCGCCGACACGTAAAGGTACTGACGCAGTCCGTCCGGTCGGGTCAGTTCCAGGAAGTAAGCCACTCGGTCGAAGGGCTTCGAAATCAGCGCATGCCGGTCGACCTCGTAGACGAAATCGCGTCCGGTCTTGCCCAGCTCCAGATCGTAAACGAGCTCGTAGGCCTTTGCCTCCGGGGCATTCTGGAAAAGCGCATCAGGGAGCTCACCGGCGCGGAACGGCAGGGCGGGAAGCCCGGCCTTGTTGGAAAGATTCGGCTCGGCCAGCTTGCTCCAGGCGAATCGGAC
>JAIXVN010000311.1 GCA_027483005.1 Verrucomicrobiaceae bacterium | reverse complement strand
GACCATGGCCGACCGAACTGGATCGCAACACCCGCGTCCCGTGCTTTGCGCGCCACATGATTGCGTAGGTTGACAAAGCTCGCAACCAGTTCCATAGCATGTTGAATGTTGGGTTCCTCTTTCTTCGCCATCGGCCACTCACTAGCCGAGGCGACTCGATTCTCTTCGGTTTCATCGCTCCTGTGTGAGGATCTCAGACCGTTGATCAATGCTTTCGATCTGATCATCATTGAGTTTGGGGAGGGTCTGGAGAATGCCAACATCCTCGGCAAGGGGCCCGTGGCGGAGCAGCTCAAACAACGCCCGGATGGCCTGATGGCATGGGTCGAGGCCAGGGCCTCCCGATTGAAGGAAGACTCCACCGGACTTTGCCAAGGGCCGACTGGCGAGGAGTTGTCCGGCATCCCCGGACTGAAGGAATGGCTGGATAACATCGGATGCACCGACATCATGGGTGGCCGTCTCGTTAGAGGACGCTATCGCAGCGCGTGCCTCGCCGCATTCCGTCAAGGTGGCCAATTCTCCGAGGAGGAACGGGAACGGATGCTCGCCGCCGTGCTCGTCGCCCGCTGCGTGCTGGGACGGATCCAGAATGTTGGGTATGATCGCCGTTGTCTGGAGCGTCTCATCCACACCCGCAGGGAGGCCGTTGTTGCCGTTTTCCTGATCGAAGAAGACCGGGCGCGACCCTACAACCCGGGCGGAGTCGCCTATGCGGAATCCTGCTGGGGAAAGGATGACGTTGAGTTCGTGCTGGCTCCCGAGATCCTCGCAAGACTTCACGAGAAGCTCGCAGATGCGTGGGACACGCCCGTCAATTCGAACTGGGTGGAAGTGGAGTTGGAGCTTGGAGGCGGTCCGATCATGGTCGGAGCCCTGGCAAGACCGGATGGCGGCTGCCTGCTGCTGTTCACTCCACCTTCCCGGCAGACAGTATCCGCCGGTGCCGTGCCGATGCTGACCCGCCGGCAATGCGACATCATGGACTGGATCGCCGAAGGCAAAACCAGCGCGGAAGTGGCGACCATCCTCGAGATCAGCCCCCGCACCGTGGAGAAGCATCTTGAGGCCGTGTTCCAACGCCTCGGTGTGGAAAACCGGGTGGCCGCAATGCGCAGCTACCTGGAGGCGAAGGGTGGATTCGGCTCCCATCCCCCGGGCTGATCACGTCCAGGATGAAATGGCTGAAACAACATCCGTTTCCGGGCGAGGCGTGGTTTGACCGGGTGCTCGCCCTCAGCTTTGCCATGCCGGAATCAGTGGCGAGACAGCTGATCTCTCCCTGACTGGAAGTGGATGCCTACAACGGCTCCGGCGTCATCAAGGTGGCCCTGGTCTGAACGAAAGATCAGCGGCCGCTGGACCAATGCACACGACGCTGGCCCCAAAGGAACAGCTGCCGGGCGAATGGATCGTGCTCGATCACTTCGACCCGGTCTGCGTGAGCGAGCACTCGATCCATCGCGCGAAGAAACCCTATCCGCCGCTGCCCGGAACCTTGTCGGCCCCCTTTGATCGTTGGCCGGTGGATCATGAATCCATCAATGGCATCTTCGGACTGCTGGCGATTCATGAACTCCGCACTCACGCGGACCCTGTGAAATGGTTCGCGGAAGCACGTCGCGTGTTGGCTCCCGGAGGTCGGGTGATCCTGATCGAACACCTGTGCAATGCCGCGAATTTCATCGTCTTCGGCCCGGGTTTCCTGCATTTCCACTCCATCCGCACCTCGGAGAAATCCTGGCAGGAAGCTGGCTTTCGTTCGAAAGAGAGCTTCCGGATTTCACCCTGGGTCCGGGTTTTCATCCTCACCGCCCGATGATCGCACCTGACACCCTCGAATGGCCCCTTCGTGTGGCCGGAGCCGGATTGATCCTGCTTGCCCTGCTGCACATTCCGATCAGCCGTGAGCTGAAATGGCAAGAGGAGGGCAAACGCCTCTCACCGATGAACGAGTCGGTCTTTCACGTCCACACCTTCTTCGTCTGCCTGGTGCTGGTGATCATGGGCCTGCCGTCGCTGTTGACTCCGCAGGCCCTGTTGGAAAAAAGCATGCTGGGGAAATGGACCGCCGTTTCCTGGTCGGCCTTCTGGTTCATCCGGCTGTATTGCCAGTGGTTCGTCTATCGTTCCGATCTCTGGAAAGGAAACAAACGGGACACGGTGATCCACTATTGGTTCACCCTGGCCTGGATGTACCTCACCACGCTCTACGGCCTGGTGGCGGCGGTGCAGTTTGGCTGGAAGTGAGGAGGGTCGCCGCGAATTATCAACGGAGTTGCGGTGCCCGGACGATGCACCAACTGGCGTGTGGCCCCGTGGCACGCAGGCGGATGGCGACCACCGGCTTGCCATGGAGTTCCGCTTTGGCGCTGCCGTAGGCGAAATCAGCGATCTTGGTGAAGCTCTTCCCATCGGACGATGCTTCGAGCACCGCGTTCTGGATCTGATCCTTGGTGCCGGAGGCCTCACCGGTCGGCAGTTCGACGTGGTGCAGCACCATTGGCTTTTC
>JAIXVN010000195.1 GCA_027483005.1 Verrucomicrobiaceae bacterium | reverse complement strand
GGGCACGAACATCGCCGTCACCTCCACCGCCACCCTCACCGGGGCCTCTGCGGGAAGATATGTGCTCACCCAGCCGACTGGTCTTTCGGCCAACATCATCGCCTCCAACATCTGGACCGGCGGGGCGGGGGGCACCGGCACCAATCTCGCCACCGGCACGAATTATTCCCCGACCGCCACCACCGGAAATCCATTCAACGCTGTCTTCAACGGCACCGATCCCGTCACCACGGATCTCACGCTTTCCTCCGCCATGGGAGGGGCCGTCGGGACCAGCGGGATGGTCTTCGGCTTCGCCGGTGGGCAGACAAATCCCGTCTCGATCACTGGGTCCACAGGCGCGTCCGTCCGGGTTTCCTCCATCCTCGTCGCGGCCGGGGCGGGGCCGATCACCTTCACCGCAGTACCCATGACCATGGGTGGCCCCGCTTCGAACACCAGCCACTCGATCGTCAACCAGTCATCGAACCTGTTGACCTTCGCCGCTGGAGGAAACTGGATCCCCGGAGGATCGGACAGCTCTGTCCGCTCGCTGCTTTTCGGCGGCGAAGGCAACATCGTCATGGCCTCGAACATCGCGCCATCCGTGGCGGCGCGCATGCTGATCTCGAAGTCCGGCGGCGGGACGCTCACCCTCTCAGGCTCCAACACCTTTTCCGGCGGCACCTCGATCAACGCAGGCAGGATCATCGCCACCACCACCGGCGCCCTCGGCACAGGGCCAGTTGTGAACAACAGCGTTCTCGATCTAACAGCCGGTGCCGTCACCTACAACGGCCTGTCCTCCTCCTTGTCCGGAAGCGGTGTGGTCAATGTCACTCTCGGCACCGGAACGGCCACCACCCTTCTGAACGGCAACTTTTCCGGATTCACCGGCACCTGGAACCTTGGCAGCGGAGCAGCCGCTGGTGCGGGCAAGGTCCAGATGAACGGGGCCGACAACGCCGCCGCCACGATCCGAGTCCTGGAAAACGCCACCCTCTACACCACCAGCGGCACCCACAACGCCTCGCTCTACCTTTATGGCGGAAACACCGGAGAATCCCTCGGCCAGCTCCGCGTCGAAGGCAGTGCGAACTGGGCGGGGAATGTTGTCCTGGCCGGTCCCATGACCGGCGCTGGCGACGGAGCGATTGGTGCCAGCGGCGGCACCGGTGTCATCAGTGGAGCCATCAGTGAAATCAATGGCCCGCAGGCGCTTGCCAAGGAAGGGGCCGGCACCATCACGCTGACCGGCACCAACACCTACACCGGCCCCACCGTGGTGGTCGAGGGCACGCTGCTCGTCAATTCCCCCGGCTCACTCGCCGCTGCTACTACGGTCACCGTCAGCAACGCCACCCGCCTGGCCGGGACTGGCACCATCCTCGGGCCGGTCAATGTGGACTCCGGTGGCACCCTCGGCGGCTCACTCACCCTCTCAGGGGCGGTCACCGTTTCCGAAGGGGGCATCCTCGACGCCACCGATGCCTCGACTCCGTCCGTCGATGCGACCCGGACCCTGACCCTTTCCGGCTTCCTTGATCTGAGCGTCGATCGCACCCGCACCCCGAAAGCCAGCAATCTGATCATCTCCGGAAATCTGGTCCGAGGCGGCACGCTGCGGGTCATCAATCGCGGACCTGAACTCCAGTTGGGCGACTCCTTCACGATCACGATCACTGCGGGAACTGCCTCCGGTGCCTTTTCATCCACCCTTTTTCCCGCCCTCGGATATGGCCTCAGATGGGACACCAGCCAGTTTGCATCGACCGGCACCATCACCGTCGTGGCGAACACCAGCTTCACTGCCTCCACCACCACGCTCACCCCCGCCACCACCAACCAGCAGATCCACGGCATCGGGGCGAACTTCGCGCTGGGCCCGCAGAGCATCGCCTGGAACACCACCAATTTCAACCGGGCCTTCTCGCCCTCCGGTCTCAACATCTCCTTCGCCCGCCTGAGCAACAGCTTCGAATGTTATCTGGATGAACCCAGCGTCTTCTGGTCCGGCATGGATTCGGACAACGTCCGCTTCATCCAGATGTTCCGCGCCATCCAGCCTGAAGGGCTCCTCACGATTTCATCCTGGTCGCCGCCCGGGCGCTTCAAGAGCACCGGCAGCGCCAACGGCGGGACTCTGGCCAAAACAGGAAACGCCTACCGATATGCCGATTTCGCCAACTGGTGGCTCCGGTCATTGCAATATCTCCGTGACAACTCCTCGCTGCCGGTCGAGCAGGCGATCCCGGATTTCATCTCCATCCAGAACGAGTGCGATTTCACTCCCAGTGCCAATCCCTTCGACGCCGCATGGCAGGCCGGATGTTATCTCAACAGCACGGAAACCACCACCAAGGCCGGCTACCCGCAGGCGCTCGCCGCGGTGAAGAGCGCCTTCCAGGCGAATGGCTTCGGCTTCGTCAAATTCGTCGGGCCGGACACCACCACGGCCAGCCCCACCGTCATCTCGGGCTATCTCAACAACCTCCCGGCCAACAGTTTCGCCGCCATCGCCCATCATCCGTATCAGGGCAGCACCAACAACCTCGGCAACAACACCTCCTCCATCACCGGGCTGCGCGCGGCCTATCCCTCGTCCACGATCTACATGACCGAGTTCTTCGGCGACGACTCCTACGGCCCCGAAGTTCCCTCCTGGATGATGCATGCCCTTCCGATGCACAACGTCCTCGCGCTGGAAAAGGCGAACACCTATCTGATGTGGGGTCTCAGCCTCACGCCCACCTCCGGGACCTACTGCGCCCTCGGCCACTTCAGCAAGTTCATCCATCCGGGCGACTGGCGCTCCGCCGCGACCACCACGGATCCGAACGTCGTCGTGTCACTCTACCGCCATGCGGTGGCCGCCGGAGTGCCGGACCAGCTCGTGCTGGTGATGATCAACAAGAGCGCGAGCTACAGTTATCAGACCGTGCAGACCTCCGCTCGTTGGGCCGTCGACCCGGACCGGCGTACGTGGCAGGTTTACAAAACCGCCGACGATGGTTCCAACTCCCAGCGACTCACCCTGACCGAGGATCTTTCAGGCGGCGGCCTGACCGGAAACCGCAATCTCGTGCTCGCCCCGTATTCGATCACGACCGTGCTCATCAACTCCGACGCGCCCATCAGCAATCAGGAAACGTGGCGTCAGCAGTCTTTCAGCACCTTCTCCAATCTTGGCACCGCCGCCGATGGCTCCGATCCCGACAAGGACGGCGAGTCCAACCTCTACGAATTCGCCACCGCCCAGAACCCGCAGGCCCGCACCCTCGTTTCGCCGACGGTGGCGCTTGTCGGCGCCAACCTCCAGTTCACCTATGTCCGCGGAAAATCCGCCGTCGCCGACGGGGTGAGCTTCGTCGTCGAATGGAGTGACACCCTCGCCGCCGACTCCTGGACTCCCGCGACCGCCTCCGCCACCCTCGTGTCCGAGACCACTCTAACCGAAACCCGCAGGGTCCTGATCCCGGGAGGCTCGGGTGGTTCAAGATTCGTGAGACTTCGGGTGGTGAAGTGAGGTTCAGGATCCGGCCATGGCATGGAAACCGGATGGCCCCTGTTCAGGATCAATCCCAGACGTAGCGTTCGTCGAACTCGATCCCGTATTGGCGGAGGAAGTTGCGGTATTCGTCCTGGAAGGTCCGCGTCCGGTGATGCTCTTCCTGGCCGTCGATGTAGGCGACCACGGCATCGAGGTCGCGGGGACCGATCGAGAAGGACGCGTAGCCGCGTTGCCAGGCGAACTTGGAAAGGGCGGGGGAGCGGTCCTTCAGCCATTTCGAAGAGGAGGTTTTCAGTTCGCTGATCAGGTCGGCGATTGAGACCGTGCGCGAAAGCCGGACCGCGAGGTGGACATGATCCGCCACGCCACCGACGCGATAGCATTCCCCGTCGCCGTGGCGGGCGACCGTGGCGAGATAGGCATGGAGATCCGCGCGGATATCCGGAGTGAGAAAAGGCATGCGATCCTTCGTGCTGAAGACGAGATGCGCCAAGGTCAGGCTGAGGGATTGTGGCATGACGAAATGGGCGTTTGCCGTGGCGCGGATGGAGCGGGCCGTTGGCCCTTGGGAGTTGGGTGGGCAGGGGACCTAGGCCGTTGGCCTAGGCTGGTATGGGATAGGCCCTTGGCCCTGAAGATGAAGACGTGAGATGAGTCATGAAAGAAAGCATCTGACCCAAAGGCAAGCCGAAGTTGAAGCGCCCTGAGGGTCCCGTTAGACAGAGTCTTCAGCTCCCCAGGCATACCCAGTCAGCCAGTCTTCAGCGCCACCGGCGCGTCCTCATTGCCAATGTCTTCAGCGCCACCGGCGCGCCCCATACCAGCCTAGGCCAACGGCCTAGGACCCCGACCGCAAAGAACCCCAAGGGCCACAGGCCCGTCCCATACCAGCCTAGGCCGCAGGCCTAAGAAACGAACAGACAAGGAATCCAAGGGCCAACGGCCCGCCCAATCCCATCGTCATCCCCAGCCCCACCGGTGCATCCCGTTCGCCGATATTCCCAACGCGAAGGTCTATCCAATCCCGTCTTCGTCTTCAGCGCTCCCGGTGCGTCCCATACCAGCCTGGGCCAACGGCCTAGGACCCAATCACCGAAGAAATCCGTAGGGCCAACGGCCCGTTCGATCCGGGCGGGAGGGTCGAGTGCAGGTATTATCCAATCAGCACGAACCAGAACACTTGATTTTCGGGACTGACCCCCAACACATTCCAACACTCACCCCCAACACATTTTTGACATCACATCCACCCGCATTCTCAGGGCCTCGGGATGGTGGCAGCGGAAATGGATGGAGTGTCCGGTGTGAAGGTGCGCCGGATCGAATTTCGGAACGGCAATGAGCTCCGCCTGGAGCGCGTCGAGTGCGGCCTTGAGGCGCGTGAGATTTTCATCGTCCGCCAAGATTGCCAGATCCGTGTCGCGGCTAAACTCGGCCGCGCCGTAGAACACGCACGCCTGCCCCCCCATCAGCAGGCACTGGACGTGGTGCTCGCGCATCGAAGAAAGGACTTTGAGTATCGGGTTCGGGATCAAGGCTTCCTCCTAGTGCGATGTAAGTTTGCCAGAGCTTTTCGGATTCCGCCCAACGTTGGAGGGGAGTGAGGCGGTACCATTCTGCCCACTCGCCGCCAACCAACTCTTCCGGCTGAATCATGGGATTGGGATAGCAGGATTACGCCGGCACGTAAACCTCAGCCCCCGACTCCGCGAACTCCTTGCTCTTCTCTTCCATGCCTTTCTGGATGGCTTCTTCTTCCGAGATCGCTTGTTCGGCGGCGTATTGGCGGACGTCTTCCGAGATCTTCATCGAGCAGAAGTGTGGGCCGCACATGGAGCAGAAGTGGGCGGTTTTGGCTCCGTCCTGGGGCAGGGTCTCATCGTGGAACTCGCGGGCGGTCTCGGGATCGAGGCCGAGATTGAACTGGTCTTCCCAGCGGAACTCGAAGCGGGCCTTGCTGAGGGCGTTGTCGCGGTACTGGGCACCGGGGTGGCCTTTGGCGAGGTCGGCGGCGTGGGCGGCGAGCTTGTAGGTGATGACACCGACTTTCACGTCGTCCTTGTTCGGCAGGCCCAGGTGTTCCTTCGGCGTGACGTAGCAGAGCATGGCGCAGCCATACCAGCCGATCATGGCGGCACCGATGCCGGAGGTGATGTGGTCGTAGCCGGGAGCGATGTCGGTGGTCAATGGCCCAAGCGTGTAGAACGGAGCGTCGTGGCACCATTCAAGTTGCATAGCCATGTTTTCCTCGATCATGTGCATGGGGACGTGGCCGGGGCCTTCGTTCATGACCTGGCAGCCCTTGGCCCAGGCGCGGGTGGTGAGTTCGCCCTGGACTTCGAGTTCGCCGAACTGGGCCTTGTCGTTGGCATCGGCCACGGAGCCGGGACGGAGGCCGTCGCCGATGGAGAAGGAGACATCGTAAGCGGCGCAGATATCACAAATCTCATCCCAGTGGGTGTAGAGGAAGTTTTCCTTGTGATGGGCGAGGCACCACGTCGCCATGATCGAGCCGCCGCGCGAGACGATGCCGGTCATGCGGCTGGCGGTCATCGGGACGAAGCGCAGCAGGACGCCGGCGTGGATGGTGAAGTAATCGACGCCTTGCTCGGCCTGCTCGATGAGGGTGTCGCGATAGAGCTCCCAGGTGAGGTCCTCGGCCTTGCCGTTGACCTTTTCCAGCGCCTGATAGATCGGCACGGTGCCGATGGGGACGGGGGAATTGCGAAGGATCCACTCGCGGGTGGCGTGGATGTTCTTGCCGGTGGAAAGGTCCATCACGGTGTCCGCGCCCCACTTGGTGGCCCAGCGCATTTTCTCGACCTCTTCCTCGATGGACGAGGCGACCGCGGAGTTGCCGATGTTGGCGTTGATCTTCACGAGGAAATTGCGGCCGATGATCATCGGTTCGCATTCCGGGT
>JAIXVN010000082.1 GCA_027483005.1 Verrucomicrobiaceae bacterium | reverse complement strand
TCCTCTTTTCCAACGCCCCGTTCACCAGTGATGAGGACCGGGCAGGCGCTCTTGCTCGCCTTTCCGACGAGTCTCTGGAGCTTTCTCATGCCTACGGATTTCCAGAAGAATCCGGGATCCGACGGCGGTGGCAGTCCCGGTTCCAACGACAATGCGACAGCATGCCTGAGCGACTCCATGAGCCGTTCGCTATGAACCGGCTTGGTGAAGTAATCGATCGCCCCGCTCTTGAGGGCCTCCACGGCGCTCGATGCCGTGCCATCCGCAGTGATCACGAAGCATGGCAATCTCGGATAGCGCCGCCGGATCTCGCGGAGGACCTCGTGGCCATCCTGATCGGGAAGTCCGAGGTCAAGAAGGACTGCGGATATCCCGGCACTGAGGACCACCCAGATCTGGGAAGCTTCGGAACAGATCACCGTCCGAAATCCGTGCTTTCTGCAGTCATTCGCGATGAATTCTGCAGAGATCACGTCGTCTTCAACGATCAGGATCGGGTTCCGGTTTGGCATGGCCTTGATTCGAGTGTTCGATAAACTTCCAGAAGGGATACGGAGGTCGGGCGGACGCAACAGTCAACCAGACGCAAAATATTCCCTATTACGTGCAATTTTTGCTCAAACTCACAATTTCATGTCGCCAATTGAGCGTGAGGGACCAGGCGCAGCACGGCATCCGCAAGTGACTGGAATAGAATGGGTTTCCCGAGAAATTCATCCATTCCAGCCTGCAGGCACTCGATGGCTGCCGTGGACTGGACATTGGCGGTCATGGCCAGAACGGGAACGCGTTCCGATGTGAATCTCTCGCTTTCACGGATTTTCAGGCAAACGTCGATTCCATTCACCTTCGGCATGCACCAGTCCAGCACCACGAGGTCAGACTTTCCGGGCTCGAACAGTTCAAGCGCGATAGCCCCGTTCTCGGCGGCCACCACCTCGAACCCCAGCTTTTCGAACATCCTGATTGCGAGAGATCTCGACACCTCGTCATCCTCCGCGACCAGCACCCTGCCTCGGAATGAGATGGATCTGGACGACTGGTTACCAAGCTTCTGCTGGACGGCTTTCGCGATGCGGAAAGGCAGGGTCATGGTGAACTCAGAGCCGAGGGCCCCGAGCGATCTCACCCGGACGCGACCCTTCATCAGATCCGTCAGGCTCCTGACAATGGCGAGACCAAGCCCAACCCCTCCAAAGCGCCGGGTCTTCGACTGGTCCTCCTGATGAAAGGGCTGAAAGATGTCTTCAATGGAACCCTTGGGAATGCCGATGCCGCTATCCCTGATCCTGAAACGAATGTTGACCACGTCCTCGTCACGCCCCCCCTTCGCGTCAACATGAACACTCACCGCTCCATGATCGGTGAACTTGATGGCATTTCCAATCAGGTTGGTGAGGATCTGCCTGAGTTTGGAGGCATCGCCCACGACCAGCCTGGGCAAGCCGTCTTCGACATGCAGATCGAAGGTCAGCCCCTTCTCTCCCGCCTTGCGCCGCTTGATTTCCGCCAGACAGGAAACCATCTCCACAAGATCGAACGTATCCTCTTTCAATTCGATCTTCCCTGCCTCGATCTTTGCCAGATCCAAGCTCTCCCCAATGATGTCGAGCATCCACTGGGCGGACTGGTGGCCCATGTTCAGCAACTCCATCCCAGTCTCCGTTTGAGGCAGCTCCTTGAGGATCTGGAAGACCCCAAGGATGCCGTTCAGCGGAGTCCGGATCTCATGACTGACACTTGCCAGGAATGTGCTTTTGGCGCGATTCTCCCTCAGTGCGTTCTCCTTCGCTTTTCGCTGGCTATTCTCCGACTTTCTCAGCCGGTTCTCGAGCCGCTTGAAGCGGGTGACATCGATGTGGATGCCCACCACTCTCGCGGGTTTCCCATCGCTCCCGGCGATCGTGAATCCCCTGGCCAGAACCCAACGCCAGGAACCATTGCGATGCCGCAGCCGAAAGGTCTGCTCGTAGAATGCCCCGATCTTCTTGGAAGACTGCCACGCCACCTTGACGGCCTCATCACGCTCCGAAGGATGAAGGCGCTGGTACCATTCATCGAACTGGTCCGAGACTTCGTCACCGCTGTATCCAACCATCCTCTTCCACTGCTCCGAATAGTGGACGAAGCCGCTGCCTAGATCCCAATCCCAAAGACCCACATTGCTGCTCGCGAGCGCCAACGCCAGCCGCTGGTCGGAAATCCGGATCTGCTCGACCTGGGAGGCAATCGTATCGCGCTTCTTCAAGCTGCCGAGAATCGCGCCCACCTGACTCGCGAACGCCGAGAACGCCTCATGGGCGGAGGGAGAGAACCGATCGAGGAAACGCCCCGCACGGTGCGAGTTTGCCGCAACCATGAGTCCTGCCCGGCAGGCGTCGTCGCCGACTACCTCATGAACCATCAGATCCATGAATCCCAGTGACTCCAGGCACCCCGCGTCCAGCAATTCCCCGGCTGGCGATCCCTCCATGCATTGACGCAGCCTTTCACGGAGATTCCCTCCGGGGTCCCAGTCCTCCTGCCCCGAGTGGGAAACGTGAAACTCCTCCTCGTTGCCAGCCTGGGCCTTGAGCCAGACAATCCCGATCTCGCACTCAAGGATATCCACAATCCCATCGCCAACCAGCCTCGCACAGTCGCTCATCGTCTCGGAGCGCAAGCCGCTCCGAATGAACTCACGCATTCTCTCAAAGCGCCTCCGTTCCAGATCAACCAGATGCCGGGCTGTGATCAGATCCTGCTCGATGGCTGCGAAACGGGTGACCCTCGCCTGAAGAAAGGCGTGGTCGGCCTTCATCTTCTCATACTTCTCCCTCCATTCTTCAATGGATTCCGTGGCTGGCAGACTTTCGTTTTCGGTCATGGGTGACGCTGGATGAAATGGTGGATCAAGCCCAGCTACGAACCATGACGTAGATGGCGGTGGTGTAGTTGTGAAAGGCGTTCCTGCCGTTCAGCCTCGCGAACTCGCCGAACCCATACATTCCAAGCCAACTCGGCACCTCGCCTCCCTGCATGAACGGGCCCTGCATCCTCGAAACGAGTTCTTCCTTGAGGATCCTGTTGAACAGATGACGCCCACGCGCGAGGCAGTCGGCATGAAAGACCGCAACAACCTCCTTGTCCCCGCATTGTGAGACCAGATCCGCGACCATTCGGTCAAGGTCCTCGAAGATCCGCTTCTCATCGCGGACGGTCAGGAACAGCTCGGCCCCGACTTCGACCGTCACCGGATAATCCATGCCGCCGTCTGCATGCTTGCTTGTCACCACCCGGAGAATGTGGGGACTCCCATAAGATGCAGCGTCGGCAGCGGAAAGAGCCTCAGACAGCGCTCCGATAGGAATCGAATCCCCGCAGGTCGCGTCCTCGGGAAGCCCAAGCCGCCCGGTGTATTCGATCCATGCGGGACGATCATTGAACTCAATGATCCGGTTCCCAGCGGACTTCGTCACGACAAGTGGCTCGCCAACCGCAACAAAACCGTGGCTGGCACTTGTCAGCACGGACAATGTCGGATCCGCGAATCCGATCATCCAGGCGGAGTGCTCATAAACCGAATGGTCGCACGACTGACGACTCACAATGCCCCTCATGTTGTCCGACGAGGTTGCTCCGAAGATGGTCACCTCCGGCCCGAACACCGACTCGATGCCGCGGATGCAGCCATCGTTGGCGATGTCGATGCCGGAAGCCATCAGGTAAACCATGTTCACGTTCGGCTTCTCGCGTTTGACCTCAAGCGCCATCCCACGGCACTTCTCTTCGGAATTCGATCCATAGATCCCATCGATCTGGCCGATGGCGAAGTCCTTTCCTACGACCAGCATGACCGCCACATCCTTCATCGACTCGCTGACACCTTCCCGGCCCACGACGCCGCAGCAGGACGCCCCGACGATCCGCGCTGAGGGAGCCAGCCTTCTTGCCTCGTCAACAAGGACCTCGAAGCTGTGACCCATGGAGGCGTGGATGATCACCAGGTCGGCTTCGGCAGCACGGTCACCCATGGCGGACTGAAAGCACTCGGCGATGGCGTGTCGGGAATTGATGACACGGGCACTTGCGGAGAAGAACTTGAGCATGAGTCAGATAACAGTTCTCCAAAACCCCCGAGGATGATCAAGCCAATTCCTCCCGACATTCCGCGTCTTCGCCGCGCCCGTTGCCGTTTTGTAAAATTTGCACAGATATTGAAAAATCGATTCTCTGGATCTTTGAAAAATTCCGCAATCGGCTCAGTGGTTAGTCACGCCCTCGGGCGACTGCCGTGAACATCCTTCCTGAGACCTCAATCCAAGCCCCCTACCTGAGCGCGCTGCCATCCAGTCGCCCGATC
>JAIXVN010000196.1 GCA_027483005.1 Verrucomicrobiaceae bacterium | reverse complement strand
CCGATCCCATTTTTTTTTTTTTTTTTTCTTTGACTGGTCGGACCCCGTCACTTGGTCTCAGCATGGAAAAGTGATCCTTTGGTGTTCGACGATTTCCAAAACCCGCATGAGCCTTCGTCTCCGATTTCATCTCAAGGCCTGCGCTTTCGCCTTTGTCCTGATGGCCTCCGCGCCCGGCATGCTTCGCGCGGCTGAGCCTTTTCATTTCCATCATGAGAATGTCCTGGGCACCTCGCTGGATCTGCAGGTCTCCACTCCTGAGGCCGGCCAAGCCGCAACCGCCGAGGCGGCGGTGCTGCAGGAAGTCGAACGGCTCCGGAAGATCCTCAGTTCGTATGATCCCCAGAGTGAACTCAGCCGTCTCAACGCCGCTGCCGGACCGATGGTCGTTTCACAGGAGTTGCTCGACGTGCTGAATGCCTACGATCTCTGGCAGTCGAAATCACGCGGCGCCTACAACGGCCACCTCGATCAGTTGATCGCGCTCTGGAGCAAGGCGGAAAAGTCCGGGAGCGTTCCGAGCCCAGCGGAGCTGAAGCCGGTCATCGACTCCCTGGCCTCACCCGGCTGGAAGATCGATGCCGCCACCCGCACGGTGACCCGGCTTTCACCGGCGCAGAGCCTGAATCTCAATTCCCTCGGCAAGGGCTACATCGTCAGCAAGGCCGCCGTGGCCGCATGCAAGGCAGTGCCGACCCTGACCGGACTGCTGGTGAACATCGGCGGTGACATTTACGCCAGCGGTCGCCCAGCCGATGGCGCGGCTTGGGAAATCGGAGTCGCCGACCCGAGGCGCAGCGCCGACAACGCCCCGCCACTGACCAAGGTGCATCTCGTTGATCGGGCCATTTCCACCAGTGCCGCCTACGAACGCGGCTACACGATCGCCGGTCATCGTTACTCGCACATCCTCGATCCCCGCAACGGCATGCCTGCCGAGGGAGTGTCCAGTGCCACCGTGATTGCCGCCAACAATGCCAGCGCCAATGCCATGGCCACCATGCTCTGCGTGCTCAAGCCGGAAGAAGGGCTCGAACTCGTGAAATCCGCTCCCGGCGCGGAATGCCTGATCATCGCAGCGGATGGCCGCCAGTTACGCAGTCCGGGATTCGCGGCCCTTGAATCCGGATCAAGCCCGAGTCCCCCCTCTTCTGGGCCGAATGCCTGGCCCAGCGATTTTCAAGTCGCCATCGCCATCGACCTGATCAAGCCGGACACCGGCGGACGCAAGGCGAAGAGGCCCTTCGTCGCAGTCTGGGTGGAGGACTCCACCGGCAAGCGCGTTCGCACCGTCACGGTCTGGGGTCGTGAAAGGAAATACCTGCGCGACCTGCGGGCCTGGTGGAAGCTTGCCCAGACCCAGCCGGAATGGGCGGCCACCGTGACCCGCGCCACCCGCAATGCCGGCCAGCATCGCATCGAGTGGGACGGCAAGGACGATCAGGGTCAGCCCCTTCCGATGGGCACCTACACGGTGACGCTCGAAGCCGCCCGCGAGCATGGCACCTATGCCATCCAGCGTGGCCAGATCGTTTGCGGGAAGGCCGCCGCAAAGGGCACGATTCCCGCCGGGACCGAGTTTGGTGAAACCCAGTTGACCTACGGCCCCGCCGCTCAATGAGCATGAACGCCCAGCAGTGGAAATCATTCGTCCGCAAGTGGACGCGAACCCTCCACATCTATCTCTCGATGCTCGGGCTGCTGGTGCTCGTGTTCTTCGCGGCCACCGGTTTCATGCTGAATCATGAGGACTGGTTCGGCTTTGCGGTGCCTCATGTGGAGACGAAAAATGGAGTCATGGCTCCCGCGCTGCTGGAAACTCCGGACAAGCTCGCCATCGTCGAATTGCTGCGGAAGGACTACGCGGCCACCGGCGCGCTGGATGCCTTCGAGATCGAGGACGACCAGATCTCCGTCATCTTCAAGTCCCCAGGCCGACGCACCCAGGCCATGATCACCCGACCCGATGGCCAGGCCGAAGTGTCGATCGAGTCCCATGGGTTCGCCGGTCGCCTGGTGGAACTCCATCGCGGTGTGGATGCCGGTCCTGCGTGGCGACGGATCATTGACGCCTCCGCCATCCTCTTTCTCATCATCGGTCTAACAGGTCTGACGCTGTGGATGTTCGTGCCGAAGTGGCGTCCGATTGGCCTGCTGGCCGTGGCCGCTTCCATCGCGATCTGTGCGACGGTCTATTTCACGCTTGTGCCGTGATCAGCCCATCATCGCACGCACCGCATCCTCGTCGATCACCGGCACGTTAAGCTGGATCGCCTTGTCGCGCTTGGAGCCACCGCCTTCACCCGCGACGACGAAGTGGGTCTTCGCAGACACCGAGCCGGACACCTTGCCGCCCTTTTCCTCGATGAGACGTTTCATCTCATCGCGGTCAATCGACAGCGTTCCCGTCAGCACGAAAGTCTTTCCAGCGAGTGGCATGGCGGACAGATCCACCTCGGCGGCCTTGGGAAGATAGTTGGCGGAAACCGGATTCAATTCGAGTTCCCGAAGTCGCTCCAGAACATGATGTCCAGCTTCGGAGGCGAAGAAGGAAAGCACGGATTCGGCCACGACCTGTCCTGCATCCGGCGAGACCTGGTAAGCTGATATCTGGACTGTCAGGCCATCAATTCGGCGCTTCAACTCTTCATGTTCAACCTGCCGTCTGACCTTCTCCTCTTCGGTCCTTGGGGGATTCTCCTTATTGCGTGGAGATATGCTTTTACGTTCTGCATCCAACTTGGAGATTTCCTGAATGACCCGAAGGATCGGGCTTTGCGAAAGCTCCAACAGATTCGCATGCAGCCGCGACAGCTCCTTCGCCGCTGATTCCCCGACCTGGCGGATGCCCATCGCGTAGAGCCAGCGGGCAAGGGGCTTCGTGCGGGCCTGTTGCAGGGCCTCGATCACCTTCGCCGCGTTCTTTTCTCCAAAGCGTCGGGGTTCCTCGTCGGTGCCGAGGTTCAGGCCGCCGAGGGTGGCTTCGTTGAGTTCGAACAGATCCAGCGGCGTGCGGCAGATGCCCCGGGAAACGAGAGCCTCCGCCACGGTTTCGCCGAGGCCCTCGATGTCGAGTGCCTTGCGCGAGGCGAACTGCTTGATCTTGGAAACCGCCTGCGCCGGGCACTCGAAGTTGGTGCAGCGCCAGGCGACGAAACCCTCCTCCTTCGAGATCGGTCCGTGACACGATGGGCACTGACCGCCGACGTGGTCGAAGAGCGAGAACGGCTTGGTGTCCGGAGATCTTTTCTCCAGCACGACCTTCACGACCGCTGGAATGATCTCGCCTGCCTTTTCGATGATGACCGTGTCGCCGAGCCGGATGTCCTTGCGCTGGATCTCCTCCTCGTTGTGCAGCGTGGCGCGGGAAACGGTGGTGCCGGACACGAGCACCGGATCGAGCTCCGCCACCGGAGTCAGCACGCCGGTGCGGCCGACCTGCACCGTGACCGAATGCAGCCGGGTCTCCTTCTGCTCGGGCAGGAACTTGTAGGCGGCAGCCCAGCGGGGCGCGCGCGAGGTGTAGCCGAGTTGCTCGCGTTCGCGTCGGTCGAGGACCTTCACCACCGCACCGTCGGTGCCGTAGCCGAGGTGGTGACGGTCGTGGTCGATCTTTGCCACGGCTTCCAACAGACCGTCGAGCGTCGAGACGGTGAAGACCGGCTGGTTTCTCGGGATGCCGAGCGAATCGAGCAGGGCGTGAAAGTCATGCTCACTGGGAAGTTCAGGTCCCTCGTAGGCTCCGAGTCCGTGGGCAAGGAAGGCAAGTGGTCGCTGGGCAACGATCTTCGGATCGAGCTGCTTCAACGTTCCGGCGGTGGCATTTCGCGGATTCGCAAAGGTGGCCAGACCCTGCTCATCGCGCTCCGCATTCATCGCCGCGAAGGCTTCGTTCGGCATGAAGATCTCGCCGCGGACTTCGAGGAGGGAGGGGGATTGGGGATTGGGGATTGGGGATGGGGGATTGGGGAGATCGCCTTCGGTCAGCACTTGAAGATCGATCGGGATCAATTCTCCGTCGGACGTCTTGATGAGGTTGCCGATATGGGCGTCTGCGATTTCAGTTCCGGAGTTATCCTTCCAGCGGTTGTGGCCAATGGATCTGTAACCATTGGTGATAAACCATTCGTTTACTTCTTCAATCGTTGGTGCCGATCCGTCGACGAAAGGTTGGGAGACAACAAATGCAGGACCCTCCGCAGTTTCCAGGATTCCGTGGAACTGGATGTCGTCACCGAACAGCCGGTTGCAGGATGCTATGTTTTGGAGATAAGCAATGCTTCCCTGTGCTCCGAAGTAAGGAGGGAGCGTGAATTTGACGACGCGCTTCAGTTCCTCGAGATAAAAAACGGTGTGCTCGGACTGGCCGCCTAGTTCCCGCCAGCCTTTGACGATATTGTGGAATCGTCTTGGATCGATAATCCGACCAGCGTCAGCTCCCCATTCAAGAATGGATTGGGCTTCCTGTCGGAGCCGTTCCTGAACATCTGCTCCATCGCTTGCTGATAGGTCATTGGCGAGTTTCTGTCGGAGGCTTTCAGCCGTGCCTTGCGCAGGCGTTCCGCGAGTTGCTGGGCTTGAGTCGCTGCGTTCATGGGGTGGAAGATAGGGAAGGATGCTTGCGAGGTCAACGGGCTGCTCGGAAGCGGCCCTGCGATGCAGTTCCAGCGGAATGCTCCGGATCGTGCGGACATTGTTCGTCACGTCGTCGCCGGTGGTGCCGTCACCACGGGTGGCGGCGTAATCGAGTTGGCCGTTCCGATAGACCAGCGAGACGGCCACGCCATCGATCTTGGGCTCGACCGTCACGGTGACGCTTTCGCGGCCGAGGTTTTTCTGAAGGCGTTTGTAGAAATCGATCAGTTCTGTCTCCGGCACTTCGGCGTCCTTGATCTCGAACACATCATCAATGCTCAACATCGGCACCAGATGGGTGACCTGTTGGAAGCCGTCGATGGGGGCACCGCCGACGCGTCGGGTGGGCGAGTTCGGGTCGGCGAATTCCGGATGCTTTGCCTCCAGCTCTTCCAGCTCGCGATAGAGCCGGTCATACTCCGCATCCGAGATCTCCGGCGCGGCGTCGGTGTAGTAAAGCCGGTTGTGGCGGGCCAGTTCGTCGCGGAGCTGGCGGATCCGGGTGATCGGGGTGGAGAAAAGATCGTCCATGAACGGGCGCAACGTTGAACCACGGATGGGTGCGGATCGACACCGATTTTGGCCCCGATCAGAGTTTCGGCCTCAAAAACCTGCAGGCCAGCCAGGCTCCGCAAATCCCGCCGGAAACATCCGCCGTCCAGTCGGCGGGATAATTTCCAGACCGTCCGGGGACGAAGCTTTGATGGAACTCATCGATGGCCCCCACCAGCGCGATCGCAACCACGGTCATGAGCAGGGGCTTGCGAACTTTTCCGGCGGGCCGGATCAGCCCGCTCCCCAACAGAATGCCACCACCGAAGTAGTAGCCGAAATGAT
>JAIXVN010000286.1 GCA_027483005.1 Verrucomicrobiaceae bacterium | reverse complement strand
TGGTCCGGACCCACAAGTGGAGGCACCTATGGGGTATTCCCGGCGGCAAGATCCGCAGGGGCGAAGCGGCGATCGCGGCCCTTCAGCGCGAGATCCTCGAGGAAACGGCGCTGGAGATCGACCGGATCCGCTTTGCGCTTGTTCAGGACTGCATTGACTCCGCCGAGTTCGAGCGTCCGGAGCATTTCATCCTGCTCAACTACATCGCCCGTTCCCAATCGCGGAACGTCATCCTCAATGATGAGGCGCAGGAGTTCCGCTGGGTGACCCCGGCGGATGCCCTAGGCTTGGAACTCAACCACCCCACACGCCACCTGCTCGTCGAGGCCATGGAGCGCGGTCTTCTCAAGTTGTGAATCCTCCCTCCGACTTCATCGAGATCCGCAAACTCCGGGTGACGGCAAATGTCGGCGTGCCGGATGAGGAGTTGGCGTCCGCTCAGACACTGGAAATCTCCATCGTGATGACGCCGCAGGTCGCGTTCGAGGAGCTGGGCGACGAGATTGCGCGTACCGTCGATTATCACGCGGTGGCCCTTGAAATCCAGGCGATCGCCGATGCCAGGCCGAGGAGGCTCATTGAGACCCTTGCCGTGGACCTTGCACGGATCCTTCTGGAAAATCATCCTTTGCGACGCATCGAGGTGCTGGTGGAGAAATTCATCCTGCCCGACACCGAATGTGTCGCCGTGAGGGTGGTCAGGGACAGCTTCGGAAAAGCCTGAGCGGCCTCTTCTTTACACGCGACGGGGGACGTGTAATCTTACAGGGCTGCCTCTTCATCCCCCTGATGTTTTTTCGCCAACCCCAGCAACCCGATCCTGACCGGGAGCTGGTCTCCCTAGCACAAAAGGGTGATACGCGCGCGTTCGACGCGTTGATCCTCAAATACGGAGACAAGCTCTATGGGCTTGTGTACAACATGACGACCCACAAGGAGGACACGAACGATCTGTTGCAGGAAATTTTCGCACGTGCCTACCAGGCGCTGGGGAGGTTCCGGGGCCAGTCGAGCTTCTATACCTGGATCTATCAGATCGCGGTGAACCAGACGTTGAAATTCTTACAGAAGCGGAAGCGTCGTTCCGGGCTCAGCCTGGACGACCCCGACACTGCCCCGAAGGACGATCCCGGATTGGTCGATCGAGCGCATGCGGCGAACCCCGAGCAGCAGAGCAATCTCAACGAGCTTCATACGAGACTGAACGAGGCCATGCGCTCACTGTCGGTCTCCCACAGAACGGTCGTAACCATGTTCGACATCCAGGGCATGCCTCATGTCGAGATCGCCAAGGTGTTGAGGGTTTCGGAAGGCACCGTCCGGTCGAGGCTTCACTACGCCCATCTGCAGCTCCAATCGTTTCTTCAGGACTGTTGGGAGCAGAGGTTTTAGAAGTCTGGCCAAGCGGGTTGAGATTTCGGGTCTTCGCGACTTTCGTGGTTCTTCATTTTCCTCCGAGGGACCATTTGCCAATGCTTGGCCATCAGTCTGGGAGAGGGGAGCCCGCCGACCCTCTAGCTCGATGCGCTTCCTGTGGCGGCTTGCCGGCAGTGATTTCCTCGGGTTCCATCCTCGCCAGCATGAAGGAGTGTCCAGCTGCCTTGCACTCTCCGGCAGCCGGTGATCGCAGCGGCGAATCATCTGGCAGCGGGAATCCGTTGCGAAGACCGCTTTTGAGTGGCGGATTTGGCTTCCGGGCGGGCCGGGGATCGACTTTCCTCGTGGCGTGCAAGTGATTCTCGCCTCCTCATCGCCTAGAAGGAAGGAGCTCCTGGAAGCCGCTGGCGTGAGTTTCGATGTGAAGGTCTCGCCTGCGGAGGAGATCCATGACCCGGAAATGCCCCTGGAGCAGCTTTGCGAGCACAATGCGCGCCTTAAGGCCGAGGCTGTGGCGGCCATGGTGTCCGATGCGGTGGTCATCGGGGCGGATACCCTGGTCTGGATCGATGGGGTTGCACTCGGAAAGCCAGCTTCCCCGGAAGAGGCCCGCGCGATGTTGCAGCGGCTCTCCGGTCGGTCCCACAGCGTGTGTACGGGCGTCTGCCTCTGTTTTCCGGGCGGAGGTTGCGAAGTGTTTCATGCCATCACCACCGTCCAGTTCCATCAACTCGATCAGCCATCGATTGAGGAGTATCTCTCGCTCGTGAACACGATGGACAAGGCGGGCGGCTATGCGATCCAGGAGCATGGGGAGCGGATCGTGAGCGGGATCGAGGGAAGCTATAGCAATGTGGTCGGCCTGCCGGTCGATGAAGTGGTCGAGCGTTTGATGCAGCTGGGTGAAACGGGTTGCGGGATGCCCGGGTTTCAACGATGACTGTTGCATGGCAACGCCGCCGAGGTATCCCCTGTTGTTCAATCCCAAGGCAAGAAGCCAGCGTGGAGAGAGGACCCTGCGGTTTCTGATGGAGCATTCGACCCGGTTTTATCTGTGCGCGACCAACAGCTCCGATGAGGCGCGGACCATGGCGGCTCGCTTCGCGGCGGAAGGTGAGCCGATCGTCGTGGCGGCAGGGGGGGATGGCACACTCAACGCGGTGGTGGCGGGCCTGGCTGGCTCGAAGACGGCCCTCGGTGTGTTGCCGGCCGGAACCATGAATGTCTTCGCCAGGGAGCTGGGAATTCCATTTGGAAATCTTTCCAAGGCCTTCGATGTCATCGAGCAGGGTCATGTCAGGGAAATCGATCTCTTTGAAGCCAACCGCGCGCCCTTCGTCCAGATGGCGGGGGTGGGCTTTGATGCGATGGTCATTGAAGAGACGACCTGGGAGTCGAAGAAGATGCTGGGACCGCTTTCCTATCTCTTGTCGGCGGTGAAGGTTCTGGGAGAGAAGCCTCCGGCGATGGTGGTGGAGTTCTCCGATGGCCGTCGTGAGGAAGGTGTCGCGGTGCTGGCTGGCAACGGCTCGCTTTACGGCGGGCAGTTCAAGCTTTTCCGAAAGGCGGACAATCAGGACTCGATGCTGGATGTCCTGGTCTTCAAGGAGGCCGGGTATCGGTTCGTGCTGGATTCCCTGAGGGGTCTGGCCAAGGGCGGGGTCGATCTCGCCGTTTCCACCGAGTATTTCCAGTCAGACAGTTTCACGGTGAGGTCCCAGGGTGAAGTGCCGATCCAGGTGGATGGTGAACTGTTGGGCCGGGCCAGCGAGGTGGAGTTTTCCCAATGCACCCGGAGGTTGCGGGTCATCGCCCCGGAAGAGCCGATCATCAGCCGCTTCGGTGAAGTGATGCGGGCGATGTCCCCCTGGCCGAAACGGACTCCTGATCCAACCCTGTCATCGGTTTCATGACGCGACAGCCGCCATCCAGGCTGCGCCGATTCCTGCGCCGGACCTTGCTGCCTCTTGGGCTCATGTTCGTCATGGGCTTCGCCTTTCTGATTCACACCAATCTCCTGCCCGAGAGGGTGGCGGAGGGATGCCTGTTCGATGAGGTCGATCAGGTGCCATATCAACGGGTGGCGCTGATCTTCGGTTGTGACGACAAGATCGATGGGCGGGAGAACCAGTATTTCCGTTATCGGATCGATGCGGCGGTGAAGTTGTGGAGGGCCGGCAAGGTGGATTGCTTCCTGGTGTCCGGTGACAACAGCTCCAGGTTCTACAACGAACCGGAGGCGATGCGACAGGCTCTGGTGGCAGCGGGTGTTCCGAACGACCGGATTGTTCAGGACTTCGCCGGGCTCAGGACCCTCGACTCGGTCGTGCGGGCCAAGGAGATTTTCGGGGCGACCGAGCTGGTCTTCGTGTCCCAGCGGTTTCAAAATGAGCGTGCTGTGTACATCGCCCGGGCGAATGGAATGAAGGCCAGTGGATTGAACGCGATCGACGTCGTCGGCAGTGGAGGTTACAAGACCAAACTTCGTGAAGTTGGGGCGAGAGTTCAAATGTGGTTGGATGTCAATCTCCTGAAAACCCGCCCCAAGATCATGGGAGAGCGGGTCGATCTTCCGGTGGCCGGTCGGAGCCGTTAGATGATCGATCTTTGCCTGAGGTTTCAGGGTTCCAGACCGATGGCGGAGAGGAACATTGCTTCGGCCATGTCGAAGTCCGCCTGGCTGTTCGCATGGATCCGGCAGAGCGGCTGACCCTGTTCGACATTCTCCCCGATCTTGACGATCCGGTCGAAGCCGACCGCCGGGTTGATGACATCGTTGGCTTTCGCCCGGCCCGCGCCAAGTTGCAGGGAGGCTTGGCCGACGATACCCGCGTGGACGGTTTTGACGGTTCCCGTGCAACCGGCGGGAACCTCGCGAATGATTGGAGCCAGGTGGATCTGAGCGAGTTTCGGGAGATCCGCCGGACGGCCGCCTTGTCCGAGCACGAAGGCATCGAACAGCTCACGGGGTTTCCCGGAAGCAAGCAATCCGCGAAGCGCTTCGGCGGTCCAGCCGGTGATGGGCACGGAGAGGTCGATCACCAGGTCGATGAGATCCGCCGGCCCCTGTCCCTCCAGCGCCGCCAAGGATTCAATGACCTCCAAGGCATTTCCCACCGCACGCCCGATTGGCTGGTCCATCGGGTTGAGCTGCGCGTGGACTTCCACGCCCATCTCATTGCCCACCGCCATCATGCTGTCGGCCAGAACCCGGGCTTCCGACTCGGTGCGCATGAAGGCCCCCTTGCCGAACTTCACGTCGAGAACCAGGCGGTCGAGGGACTCGGCGAGCTTTTTCGACATGATCGAGGCGGTGATCAGCGGGATCGATGGAACCGTGCCGCTGACATCGCGCAGGGCGTAGAGCTTCTTGTCCGCCGGGCAGAATCGTTCGGTCTGGCCCATCATGACGATGCCGATCCGCGCGAGCTGGGCATAGGCTTCCTCAAGGCTGAGGCCAACCCGGAAGCCGGGAATCGACTCCAGCTTGTCGAGCGTTCCGCCGGTGATGCCAAGGCCTCGACCGGACACCATGGGGACCCAGGCTCCGGTGGCGGCGACGAGGGGAGCGAGAACGAGGGAGATCTTGTCGCCGATGCCGCCGGTCGAGTGCTTGTCCACGATCGGCGGGTGGCCGGCGGGGTGCTGCATGATGTCGCCGCTCTGCATCATCGCGCGGGTGAGGGCGGCGGTTTCCACGGCATTCATCCCCTGGAAATAAACCGCCATCGAAAAGGCGCTCATCTGATAGTCAGGAACCTCCCCAGCGGTGTAGGCGGCCACCAGCGCTTCGATTTCCGCGGCGGCAAGAGCTTCTCCATCACGCTTGCGCGCAATCAGGGTGGGAACATGCATGCCTGACTCAATCAGGTCGAAGTCAGCCGATCACGGAAAAATCCTCGCTCTTCGGGAGGTTGTCCGGGATTGATCGGCCAGCATGTTCCGGAGGCATCCCGGTGGAGATGGATGCGCCCACCTGCGATCCTGAAGAAGGCTTCCTGCCCAAATCTCGCGGACAGCTCGGCGGCAGCGGCAAGGTCCATGCCCGTGAAACCCCAGCCGGGCTCCTGATGGGAGAGGTCGGGCGAGGCACCGGTGACCCGGAATGGCATCAGGCCTGAATCTAACAGATGCTGGTGAAGTCTTTCATCCGCCTGCTGGTCTTCCTCCGGAGAATGGTCGCGTCCGATCGGCCGATGGGCGGTGAGGATGGTGAAATCCTCAGGCCAGCCGCCCGCAGGCTCGGTGCCCAGGAAGACGGTGTCGAAGAACAGCGGGTTGAGGGGAAACAGATGGCGTTCGACGAGTTTCGCGACCTTGTCGAAGGTGTCGGCGTTCAACTCCGGCTGCTTCGGGTTGAGGGCGAGGATCGGCACCTGTTCGCGGGTGTGATCGGTGCCGCGATGATAGGGGTCATTTCCGTGATCGGCGGTGATGATGACCAGGTCGTTAGGGCCAATCTTTTGAAGGAAGGTCCCAAGCCATTGATCGAACTCGACGAGGGCCTTGGCATAGCCTTCGGGATTCCGGCGATGTCCGTAAAGGCTGTCGAAGTCCACCAGATTGGCGAACAGGAAGCGGGCCGTCGTCGAGGTCGCAGACCAGAGTCGGTCGATCGTCGCCATGCCGTCTGCGTTTGAAACGGTCGGGTGCGAGGTGGTGATGCCGGAGCCCGCGAAGATGTCGGAGATTTTTCCGATCCCGATGGTTTCGACGCCCAGACCTTGCAGGCGGTTCAGGCAGGTGACCGGTGGCTGCAGCGAGTGGTCGTGGCGGTTCGAGGTTCGCTGGAACGTGGCCGAAGTTTCCCCGATGAATGGACGGGCAATGACTCTTCCGATCGGGATGCCCCGTTCGTCGAGGATCCGACGGGCGAGTCGGCATAGCTCCTGAAGCCGATCCACTCCAAAGATCGAGCGATCTTCATGGGCGGCGATCTGCAGCACGCTGTCGGCGCTGGTGTAGAGGATGGGTCGGCCGGTCCTCACATGCTCCTCGCCAAGGGCGCTGAGGATCTCGGTGCCGGAGGCGGCGACGTTGCCGATGAACCTGACCTCGCCACGCTGCTCGATCTCCCGAACGAGATCCTGGGGAAACTGCTCGAAGGTGGCGAAGGGTTTGCGGAGCGTCGCCCCCATCAGCTCCCAGTGTCCGGTGGTCGTGTCCTTGCCGGCCGACTTTTCTGTCAGGCTGGCGTGCCAGGCGGCGGGATGAAGGGGAGGGGAAGCCAGAGCGAAGTCCGGGTTGTGTTTCCTGAGGACCTCGTAGAGTCCGAGCGCAGCAAGACTCGGCAGGGCAAAGCCCTCGATCCGCTCGAAGAGATGACCCAGGGTATCGGCTCCGGCGTCTCCATAGACCGCCGCGTCCGGAGCGTGTCCGCAGCCTACGGAGTCGAGAACGATGACCAGCGCTTTCATGGGCCTTTCTTTGCCACAAAAGCCGAGGGTGCGCATCCGATTTCACAGGAAACCAGTTGAGGATCCGATTTTCGATGGCATCCAGTGCACAGCAATCGGCAATCCATGCCTAGCTTAACGGGGAGCCAACCGATACATTGACCATCGAACCCTCATCATCATGGGACTTGATAAACTCACCAACAAACTCCAGGAAGCCCTCCAGTCCGCGCAGGGCCTGGCCACGAAGTCGGCACATCCCGAGCTGAAGGGAGCGCATGTCCTGCTTTCCCTCCTCCAGCAGGAAGGCGGCATCACCACCCCGATTCTTCAGAAGGCGGGGATCGATGTGACGCGACTGAAGGTTGCGGTGGCGGCCTCGCTCGACAAGGAACCGCGCCAGGAAGGGGCGACGAGCCAGCCGCAGCTCAGCTATGGACTGCGCACCGTGCTCGACGCGGCCGATGCGGCCCGCGCGGCGATGGGCGATGAGTATCTCAGCGTGGAGCATTTTCTGTTAGGCGCGCTCAAGGCCGACACCCCGATCGGCAAGCTGCTCAAGGAAGCCGGGCTGGATGAAAAGAAAGCCCGTGCCGCCGTGGAATCCGTCCGTGGTCCGCAGAAGGTCACCGACGCCGATCCGGAGGGAAAGTACCAGACGCTTGAGAAATACGGCACCGACCTCACCGCGCGCGCTCGGGCTGGAAAGATCGATCCGGTCATTGGTCGTGATCACGAGATCCGCCGTGTGATGCAGGTGCTTTCCCGCCGCACGAAGAACAACCCGGTGCTCATCGGCGAACCCGGTGTCGGCAAGACCGCCATCGTCGAAGGCCTCGCGCGGCGGATCGTTTCCGGCGACGTGCCGGAGTCGATGAAGAACAAGCGGGTGATCGTGATGGACCTGGGCGGCATGCTGGCCGGTGCGAAGTATCGCGGTGAATTCGAGGAACGCCTGAAGGCCTTTCTCAAGGAGGTCACCGAATCCAGCGGCGAGATCATCCTGTTCATCGACGAACTCCACACGATCGTCGGGGCCGGCGCGAGCGAAGGCGCGGTCGATGCCTCGAACCTCCTGAAACCCCAGCTCGCCCGGGGTGAACTGCGGACCATCGGCGCGACCACGCTCGACGAGTATCGCAAGCACATCGAAAAGGACGCTGCGCTCGAACGCCGCTTCCAGCCGGTGATGGTCGGCGAGCCCTCGGTCGAGGACACCATCGCGATCCTCCGTGGCCTGAAGGAACGCTATGAGGTCCATCACGGGGTGCGCATCAAGGACGGCGCGCTCGTTTCCGCCGCGATGCTTTCAGACCGCTACATTTCCGATCGTTTCCTTCCAGATAAGGCGGTGGACCTGATCGACGAGGCGGCCTCGCGATTGAAGATCGAACTCGACTCCATGCCGACTGAGATCGACCAGATCGAGCGTCAGGTGCTCCAACTCGAGATGGAGAAGAAGGCCCTCGAAAAGGAGACCGACAAGGCCAGCCAGGCGCGTCTCGACAAGGTCCGCGAGGAGCAGGAGAACCTCAAGGAGCAGTCATCCGGCCTGATGGCGCAGTGGCGGAACGAAAAGGAGATCATCGAACTGGCCCGCGCCGCGCAGGAGAAGATCGACACGTTGAAGACCGAGGCCGAGAGGGCCCAGCGGCTTGGCGATCTGACCCGTGCGTCCGAGATCACCTACGGAGCCATTCCCGGTGCCCATCAGGAACTGGAAGACGCGAAGCAGAAGCTGGCGATGCTCCAGAAGAACGGCGCGATCCTCAAGGAAGAGGTCACGGAAGAGGACATCGCCCGCGTGGTTTCCGCATGGACCGGCATTCCGGTGAACCGCCTTCAGGAAGGCGAAAAGGAAAAGCTCGTTCACATGGAGGAGCGGCTGGGGAATCGTGTCGTCGGCCAGAAGAAGGCGATCCGCGCGGTTTCGAATGCCGTGCGCCGTGCCCGTGCGGGACTGCAGGATGAAAACCGCCCGATCGGCTCGTTCCTGTTTCTCGGACCCACCGGCGTCGGCAAGACCGACCTCTCCAAGGCGCTCGCCGAGTTCCTGTTCGATGACGAGGGCGCGATGGTCCGCATCGACATGTCCGAGTACATGGAAAAGCACAGTGTCTCCCGTCTGATCGGCGCGCCTCCGGGCTACGTCGGTTACGATGAAGGCGGCCAGCTCAGCGAAATGGTACGACGGAAGCCGTATTGCGTGGTGCTCTTCGACGAGATCGAGAAGGCGCACAGCGATGTCTTCAACGTGCTGCTCCAGGTGCTCGACGACGGTCGCATAACCGATGGCCAGGGTCGCACGGTGGATTTCCGCAACACGGTGCTGATCATGACCTCGAACATCGGCAGCCAGTTCATCCTCGGTGAGGAGAACGCCGAACAGCGCGAGGCCAAGGTCATGGATGCGCTGCGCCAGCACTTCCGTCCGGAGTTCCTGAACCGCATTGATGAAACGATCATCTTTGATCGCCTGCAACGCGAGGAACTGACGACCATCGTCGATCTCCAGCTCGAACGCGTCCGCAAGCGTCTCGCCAAGCAGGGCCTTGCACTGGCACTCACCGAGAAGGCCAAGGAATTCATCGGCAACCAGGGCTACGATCCGGTCTATGGAGCACGTCCCTTGAAGCGTTCGATCCAACAGCACCTGCTCGATCCGCTCAGCTTGGAAATTCTGGATGGCAACTTCGTCGATGGCGATGTCATTCAGGCCGACGTCGAGGGCGGGGCCACCTTGTTCCGGAAAGCCTGATCCCTGCGAATTCCCTTGCCGATTGGACCTGCCCGGCGGACAGCTTGTAAGCCTTGCTGTCCGTCGGGCCGTTCCGTCATGATCCTTGATGCCTCCTGCCAGCTGGTTTACGTTGCCTCCGAAGAGGTGCCGACCGTTTTCATGCTGCGTCCGCGCAGTGGCCTCGGCCAGTGGGTGATGCGCGAGGAGTTCCATCTGCATCCCGAGGTGCCGGTGGTGGAATACACCGACCTTTACGGAAATCTCTGCCAGCGCGTCGTCATGCCGCCGGGGGAGTTCCATGTGTTTGTGCAATATCGGGTCCGTGTGCCCGATAAGCTCGACAGCTGCCCAACCGCGCTCGTGGCTCCGGTGGGGAACCTGCCGACCGATGTGTTGCTCTATCTCCTTCCGAGCCGCTACTGCCAGTCGGACCGGCTGATTGACTTTGCGATGTCGATCGTCGGCGACATGCCGGAGACCTACGAAAGGGTCGCCGCCATCCACGACTGGATTCATCAGAAAGTCCGCTACGATGCCACCGCCAGCGACAGCTCGACCTCGGCGCTCGAAACCGCCGAGACGCGTCGCGGGGTCTGTCGCGATTTCGCCCACCTAGGGATCGTGCTTTGCCGGGCGCTCAGCATTCCGGCGCGGATGGTGGTGGGTTTCCTCAACAACCTCCAACCGATGGACCTGCACGCCTGGTTCGAGGCCTTTGTCGGCGGTCGGTGGTACACCTTCGACGCCACCCAGCCCCGGACCACGGGAAACCGGATCGTCATCGCCTACGGTCGTGACGCGGCGGACGTCGCCCTGGCCACGATGTTTGGAAACTTCACCATGACCCGCATGAGCGTGGCGGTGAAGCCGACCGACTTCTTTGAGGTGAAATGACCGGAGCCGGCTTTTCTGCGCCATTTTCCATGGGTTCGGGGGCAGGGCACGTGAAGTGCTTTCCTGTTGCACACCGCCGGGGGCTTTCCCTAGTCTCCGAGCGCCCCTTGATTTGATCATGAAATTTTCAACACGCCTCCTTTTTGCCTCCACAGCCCTTATTGCAGCCTTCGGTGTCTGCGGGTGCAAGAGCTCCGATGACAGCACCATCAATATTGGCGAAGTCGCTTCCCTGAGCGGTGGCACTGCGACGTTCGGTCAATCGTCCCACAACGGAACCCAGATGGCGGTCGATGAGATCAACGCGGCCGGCGGACTTCTGGGGAAACAGATCAAGCTCATCACCGAGGACGATCAATCAAAGCAGGGTGAAGCCGGAACTGTGGCGAAAAAGCTGATTTCCCGATCGAAAGTCAGCGCCTTGCTGGGAGAGGTTTCTTCCGGGAAGTCCCTGGAAATGGCCCCGATCGCCCAGACAGCGGGAATTCCGATGATTTCCCCGGCATCAACCAATCCCAAGGTCACGGAGGCCGGTGATTACGTGTTCCGTATCTGTTTCATCGACCCGTTCCAAGGCACGGTGATGTCGAAGTTCGCCATCTCCAAGGGCTGGAAGAAGGTGGCGATCCTCACCGACACGAAGCAGGACTACAGCGTTGGACTGACGCAGTTCTTCAAAAAGCATTTCACGGAGAACCAGGGGACCATCACCGGTGAGCAAAGCTACGGATCCGGCGACAAGGATTTCAAAGCCCAGTTGACCGCCATCAAGGCCGGCGCGCCGGATGCCATCTTCGCGTCCGGATATTACAACGAGGTGGCGCTGATCGCGGTGCAAGCCCGCGAGTTGGGCATCACTGTTCCATTTCTGGGCGGCGATGGCTGGGATTCCCCGTCGCTTACCGAGGTCGGAGGCAAAGCGATGGAAGGGTGCTTCTTCTCCAATCACTTCTCGAACGAAGATGCCTCTCCGGTGATCCAGAATTTTGTGAAGGCCTATGAGGTCAAGCACGGTGCTAAACCGGATGCAATGGCGGCTCTTGGTTACGATTCCGCCAAGATCCTTTTTGATGCCATGAAGCGGGCGGGCACAACGGAGGGGAAGGCGCTGCGGGATGCGATCGCGGCCACCAAGGACTTCCCCGGAATCACGGGCAGCATCACGCTGGATGAAAAGCGCAACGCGAACAAGCCAGCCGTCATCCTCACCATCAAGGATGGGAAAGTGGCCTACACGGAGACGATCACTCCCTGAGCCGCATCTGAAAGCAGTTCTCCATTCTTCTCCGCATCTCCCTTGGACCAATTTCTTCAACAACTTCTGAACGGCCTGTTTCAGGGCTCGATCTACGCGCTGATCGCCCTCGGCTACACGATGGTGTATGGCGTTCTGAGGTTCATCAACTTCGCTCACGGGGATGTCTTCATGCTGGGCGCATTCACGGCCCTCGGCCTTCACAAGCTGATGGGGCCGACATTGGCGTTGCTGCCGTGGCCCGTGAGTTTGTTGATCGTGCTTCTGGTTTCCATGACCCTTTGTGCCGCGCTTGGGATCATCATTGAGCGGCTTGCCTACCGGCCTCTGCGTGACCGACCCAGGCTCAATGTTCTGATCACCGCCATCGGGGTCTCGCTGTTCATCGAATACTCGGCGCAATTGTTGTTCGGTGCCACCCAGCGGCCCTTTCCGGACCTGATTCCGCGCACCGCCATTGCGAACGCTGGAGGGCTGACCATTTCGGTGGCACAGGTGATCGTGCTTGTGACCACCCTCGCGCTTCTTGCGGGTCTTCGGATCGTGGTGATGAAGACCAGAATGGGACTGGCGATGCGGGCACTGTCCCTGAATCCAACGGCCTCAACCTTGATGGGGGTCAACAACAGCGTCGTGATTTCCTTCACCTTCGGTCTCGGGTCCGCACTGGCAGCCGCTGGTGGCATCCTCTATGCGTCCCTCTACCCGAGCATTGAACCTTTCATGGGGATTCAGCCTGGCCTCAAGGCCTTCGTTGCCGCGGTTCTGGGGGGCATCGGAAACATTCCTGGAGCGGCTCTTGGTGGCTTGATCATCGGCGTTACGGAAACCCTGGTGAAGGGCTACGGTCAGGAGCTTGGCATCCCTTCCGGCTACTCCGAAGGCGTCGCGTTTGTCCTCCTCATCCTCATCCTCGTGTTCAAGCCTTCTGGAATTCTCGGTCGTGTGGAACGTGAGAAAGTCTGATTCAACCATGAAACGATACACCACCCAGATCGTCCTGCTGGTCGTCGTCCTGCTGAGTTTGGGCATCTCCGTGCTTTCCGGGAAGTTCGACGCCTACTACATGGACATCGCCCTGAATGTTGGAATCAACATCATTCTCGCGGTCAGCTTGAACCTGGTCAACGGCCACACCGGCCAGTTTTCCCTCGGGCACGCCGCATTCATGGCGGTGGGGGCTTATGGCGCTTCGATCTTCACCCTGGAGATGAGTGCCAGGCTGATGCCGCTGTTGGGCGGACCGGGCAGCTTTGCGACAGGCGTTGCTTTCCTGCTGGCTCTTCTGGTTGGTGGTCTTTGTGCTGCTGTCTGTGGCTGGCTGGTCGGAATGCCGTCGCTGCGGCTGCGAGGGGATTACCTCGCCATCGTCACACTTGGATTCAATGAAATCGTCCGGGTCATCCTCCAGAATACCAGCGGGGACGGTGTTTTCGGAGGGCCGCTCGGATTGAAGGGAATTCCTCCCCTGACCACGTTCTTCTGGGTCTTCGCGATCGCCGCCATCTGTGTCTATGTGGTCGGCTCCATGGTCAGCTCCACCTATGGTCGCGGCTTCCCGGCAGTGAGGGACGATGAGATTGCGGCTGGATCGATGGGAATCAACACGGTGCGCTACAAGGTCACGGCATTCGTGGTGGGCTCCTTCTTTGCCGGACTTTCCGGCGGCCTGTATGCCCACCTTCGGACGACGATTTCACCTGAAGGGTTCAACTTCCTGAAATCCTTCGACGTGGTGGTGATCGTGATTCTGGGTGGAATGGGGAGCACCGCCGGTGTCATCATCGCCGCGATTGTCCTGACCGTCCTCAATGAGTTCCTGCGCGACTTCGAACAATACCGGATGCTGGTGTTCTCGATTCTGCTCATCGTCATGATGATCGTCCGTCCGCAAGGCTTGCTGCCCTCCTTCCCGATCTTGAACCGCAAGAAATCCGCATGAGCACTGGACTGGAACTCAAGGACGTTTCCATCAGCTTCGGCGGCCTGAAGGCGGTGACCGATCTCAACTTCTCGATCTTTCCGGGTGAGCTTTTGGGGCTCATCGGACCGAACGGTGCCGGCAAGACGACCGTTTTCAATCTGATCACCGGGGTCTACACCCCAACGAGTGGTCGCATCTCGTTCAACGGTGACTCAGTGTCGTCCCGAAAGCCCGAAGGGATCACCCGTATGGGAATTGCGCGAACCTTTCAGAACATCCGGCTCTTCTCATCATTGTCCGTGCTCGACAACGTCCGCGCTGCGATGGTGATGCACCTGAAGCACGGAATCCTGCATTCCCTGACACGTGGCCCGGCGTTCCTGAAAGAAGAGGGTTCTGTGGAAGATGAGGCGATGGCCTTGCTGGACATATTCGGCCTGAAGGATGCCTGCCATGCAAATGCCAAAAGCTTGAACTACGGCGACCAGCGCCGTCTGGAGATCGTCCGCGCGCTGGCCACCCGCCCGAAGCTTCTCCTCCTGGATGAACCCGCCGCCGGCATGAACCCGTCCGAGAAGGACGACCTCATGAAGCTGATCCGGTTCATCAAGGAACGTTACAATCTCGCCGTCCTCCTGGTGGAGCACGACATGAAAGTGGTCATGGGCATTTGCGAAAGGATCGCCGTGCTCGAATATGGCAGGAAGATCGCGGAAGGCACCCCGAAGGAAATCCAAAGCCATCCCAAGGTCATCGAAGCCTACCTCGGCGCGGCCGCCGTGGTGGATTGATCAAACGACACCTCATCATCATGTTCGGATTTGAAAAAATAGAAGTCTGGGAGCGGGCCATCGAGTTCGCGGACATCGTTTACTCGGTGACCGGGAGATTCCCCGAAGACGAGCGCTTCGATCTCACCCGCATGATGCGCCGGGCCTCGGTTTCGATCTCGTCGAACATCGCCGAAGGCAGCCTGAAGAAGTCCAACCGCGGCTTTCTCCATTTCATCGCGATCGCCGCTTCGTCGCTTGATGAGGTCGTCCTGCTTGCCGCGATGAGCCTGAAACAAGGCTTCCTCAGTGAAACCGAGTTCCAAGGGCTCTGCGCCACCGCCGAAGAGCAAAGGGAAATGCTTCGAGCGCTCCGCCGATCCCTGCGCGGCGAACCCTGATTCCAACAATTTTCATGCTGACGGTCGAAAATCTCCAGGTCTCCTACGGCTCCATCCGGGCGCTGCACGGCATTTCCTTGTCGGTGCCGCAGGGCAGCATCGTGACCCTGATCGGTGCCAACGGCGCAGGGAAATCCACCACGCTTCGTGCGCTGTCCGGACTGGTGAAAGCCTCCGCCGGGACCGTGACCTACGATGGCAAGGACATCACCCGCCTCGCCCCGGACAAGATCGTCGCCGAGGGACTCTGCCACGTGCCTGAGGGCCGCATGGTCTTTGCCAACCTGACCGTCCGTGAGAACCTGAAAATGGGGGCCTACCTCCAGCACGACCGCAAGTGGATCGCCCAGCAGACCGACTACGTCTTCGGACTTTTTCCTCGCCTCAAGGAGCGCGAGAACCAGTCCGCCGGGACGCTTTCCGGGGGTGAGCAGCAGATGCTGGCCATCGGTCGCGCCCTCCTCAGCAAGCCGAGGTTCCTGATGCTCGATGAGCCTTCACTCGGCATCGCCCCGCTATTGGTGAAGACGATTTTCGAACGCATCGTCGAGATCAACCGCGAGCAGGGCCTCACCGTCCTGCTCGTCGAGCAGAACGCGAACCTCGCCCTCGATGTTTCCACCTACGGCTACGTCCTCGAGTCCGGAAAGATCCTCATCGAAGGCCCCTCGAAGGACCTGAAGGCGAACCCGGAAGTTCAGGCGGCGTATCTGGGCTGCTGAAGTTCCAAGGGAGAGAAAGCACGAAATTCTAAGCACGAAATTCGAAACGAAGGAGCGCGCCAGGCGATTCTGATTCGTCATTCGGAAATTCCTCATTCGTCATTCACCCACCCATGGCCCGCCAATACACCCTCCATCGCCCGGCTCCGGTTTCCGGGTCCGGCATTGATTTCGTGGCGGAGCTCAATGACGAGCAATACGCCGCGGTTTCCTCGCCGCCGGGACGTTCGCTGGTGATCGCGGGCGCGGGCTCGGGAAAGACCCGCACGCTGATCTACCGCGTGGCCTGGCTGATCGACCACCAGGAGGAGTGCCGGAACATCCTGCTGCTGACCTTCACCAACAAGGCCGCCCGCGAAATGATCAGCCGCGTGCGCGAGCGGGTCTCGACCGATACCTCGGACCTCTGGGCCGGCACCTTCCATTCGATCGGCAACCGCATCCTGCGCCGCCATGCCGACGACATCGGCTTTTCGAAATCATTCTCGATCCTCGACCGCGATGACCAGAAGTCCCTGCTCACCGCTGTGATCGCGGCCTGCAACATCGACACCAAGCAGAAGCGCTTTCCGAAGGCCGATGTGCTGGCGACGATCTTCAGCCTGATCGAAAACACCGGCGAGACGCTCGAGGACGTGCTCGCCACCCGCTATCCCTACTTCGACGAATGGTCGGAGGAGATCGAACGCGTACGGACCGGCTACGCGAAGAAGAAGCTCCAGACGAACTCGATGGACTTCGATGACCTGCTGGTCCTCACCGTGAAGCTGCTGGAGGAAAAGCCCGACGTGTTGGAGCTCTACCGGAAAAAGTTCCGCCACATCCTGGTCGATGAGTATCAGGACACCAACTCCGTCCAGAGCCGGATGATCGACCTGCTTGCCGGAGACTCCAACAGCCTGATGGCGGTCGGCGATGACGCACAGTCGATCTACTCCTGGCGCGGCGCGGACATGGAGCACATCCTGACCTTCCAGAAGCGCTATCCGGGGTCGAAGGTCTTCAAGATCGAGACCAACTACCGCAGCGTCCCGGAGATCCTCGAACTCTCGAACGCCGCCATCCGGGTCAACACCGCGCGCATCGACAAGGATCTGCGCTCCTCACGCGAGGCCCTCGGAGTGAAGCCAGCGCTGGTGGCCCTGAACGATCCCTCCACCCAGGCGGCCTTCGTGGCCCAGCGGATGCTGGAGCTGCGCGACGAAGGGATTCCGCTCGAGGAAATGGCGGTGCTTTACCGAGCCCACTTCCAGAGCCTTGAGATCCAGATGGAGCTCACCCTGCGCGGCATTCCGTTCACCATCACCAGC
>JAIXVN010000432.1 GCA_027483005.1 Verrucomicrobiaceae bacterium | reverse complement strand
GGCCGAGGCGGCGGCAGAACTGCTGCGTCACCGCGATGCATCGCTGTGGGACGTCCGGGTGGAGGCGCTGCCCGCCGCTGCGCCCGCTTTTGCCGGGGAGGGGCGGTGATGACGGTTGCGCATCCGGCCACGATCCTTGGGCTTGTGCCCTTTTCATCTTCCTTCGCCACCGCTGCGCGCGGGGCAAATCATCAGGAGAAAGACATGCTGACAACGATCCGCGTCGCAGGGGATGTGACCGCGCAGGGGGTGAAGGTGGCCGAATACCAGGACGGCCGCGTGACGGTCGAGACGGGCCGGGACCGGGTGACCGGATGGCCGGTGCCGCGGGTGCTGCGCGGGGCGCTGGCGGGCCTGCTGCTGGCCGTTGCGGGAATCGGAGCGGCCCCGCAGGCGGTGCAGGCGGAAACCCTGCTGAACGTGAGCTATGACCCGACGCGGGAGTTGTACCGCGAATTCAACGAGGCGTTCAGCGCCTATTGGGTGGCGCAGGGCAATCCCGCGCCGACGATCGAGGTGAGCCATGGCGGTTCGGGCAGCCAGTCGCGGGCGGTCGTCGATGGCCTGAAGGCGCAGGTCGTCACGCTGGCGCTGGGCGGGGACATCGATCGCATCGCCGCGGCGGGGCTTCTGCCCGCGGACTGGCAGTCGAAACTGCCCAACAACGCGTCGCCCTACACATCGACCATCGTGTTCCTGGTGCGCGAAGGCAACCCCAAGGGGCTGAAGGACTGGGGCGATCTGGTGGCCGATGGCGTGGAAGTCATCACGCCGAACCCGAAAACGTCGGGCGGGGCGCGCTGGAACTACCTCGCCGCCTGGGCCTGGGCCGAAAAGCATTACGGCGGCGACCAGACGCAGGTGCTCGACTACATCAAGGCCCTCTTCACGAACGTCCCGGTCCTTGACACCGGCGCCCGCGGCTCCACCACCACCTTCGCCCAGCGCAAGATCGGCGATGTGCTCATCTCCTGGGAAAACGAGGCCTATCTCATCGAGAAGGAATTCCCCGGTGAGACGGAGATCGTTTATCCCTCGCTCAGCATCCTCGCCGAGCCTCCGGTCGCCGTGGTCGAAAAGAACACCGAGAAGAACGGCACCACCGCCGCGGCCCGGGCCTATCTCGAGTTCCTCTACACCGACGAAGCCCAGGAACTCGCCGGCAAGCACTTCTACCGCCCCCGCAATGCGGCCATCCTCGCCAAGTACTCCGCCAAACTCACCCCCATCCCACTGGTCACCGTTGACAAGGACTTCGGCGGCTGGGCCAAGGCACAGAAGACCCACTTCGACGACGGCGGCACCTTCGACCAGGCCTACGGCACCAAGTGAATTGCCATATCTTCCCTGAAAACTTCAAACTGAACACTTCAATCTTGTTAGATGGGTAAAAAGCGAGTCATTCCCGGCTTCGGGCTCTCCTTCGGCATCACGGTCTTCTGGCTGGGAATCATCATCCTGATTCCCCTCTCCGCCCTGTTCATCAAGGCAGCGGGACTGGGTCCGGGCGAATGGTGGAAGATCCTGACCTCAGCCCGGGTTCTCGCCGCCGCGAAGCTGACCTTCGGAGCCAGCGCCGCCGCTGCCGCCGTGAGCACGGTGCTGGGACTGCTCGTGGCCTGGGTGCTGGTTCGCTACCAGTTTCCGGGTCGCCGCATCCTCGATGCCATCGTGGACCTGCCCTTCGCCCTCCCCACCGCCGTGGCCGGCATCACGCTCACCTCGATCTATGCACCCACCGGCTGGATCGGGAAGTATCTGGCAGATATGGGCATCCAGGGAGCCTACTCGCCGTTCGGGGTTTTCATTGCCCTGACCTTCATCGGATTCCCCTTCGTGGTCCGCACCGTGCAACCGGTGATGGAGGACATGGGCCTGGAACTGGAAGAGGCCTCCGCCATCCTCGGCGCCGGGCGCTGGACGACCTTCCGCCGCGTGATTTTCCCGGTCCTCATCCCGGCCCTGATCACGGGTTTCACCCTCGCCTTCGCCCGCGCGATCGGTGAGTATGGCTCGGTCATCTTCATTTCCGGAAACCTCCCGATGAAGACCGAGATCCTGCCGCTGCTGATCGTCGCCCAGCTCGAGCAGGTGAAATACGAAGCCGCCGCCGTGATCGCCTCCGGCATGCTGCTGGTGTCCTTCTTCCTGCTTTTCCTCATCAATCTTCTCCAACGCCGGCTCAACTGGCAGACCCGCTGAACCGATGGCCAACCGCTCCGTCACGACTGAATCCGCCCCGGTGCGCTGGTTGCTCATCGGGCTCGCCATCGTCATCCTCACCCTGTTCCTGCTGCTGCCCCTCGCCGCCGTCTTCATCGAGGCCTTCCGCCGTGGATCCGAGGTGTTCATCAAGGCCCTGACAGAGGATGCCGCGCTGTCCGCGATCAAGCTGACCCTCCTCGCCGCAGGCATCTCGGTCCCGCTCAACACCGTTTTCGGCCTCGCCGCCGCCTGGCTGATCACGAAGTTCCGCTTCAAGGGACGCTCGTTCCTGCTCTCGCTCATCGACCTCCCCTTCGCAGTCTCACCCGTCATCGCAGGCCTGGTGTTCGTGCTGCTCTTCGGAGCACGCGGCTGGTTCGGCCCGTGGCTGAAGGCGAACGACATCCAGATCATCTTCGCCCTTCCCGGCATCATCCTCGCCACCGTCTTCGTGACCTTTCCCTTCGTCGCCCGGGAATTGATCCCGCTGATGGAAAGCCAGGGCAGCGACCAGGAGGAGGCCGCCGTGACCCTCGGCGCACGCGGCTGGCAGGTGTTCCGCCACGTGACCCTTCCAAACATCAAGTGGGGCCTGCTCTACGGCATCCTGCTCTGCAACGCCCGCGCCATGGGCGAGTTCGGGGCCGTCTCGGTCGTCTCCGGCCACATCCGCGGAAAAACCAACACCCTGCCCCTCCACGTCGAGGTCCTATACAACGAATACCAGTTCAGCGCCGCCTTCGCCTGCGCCGCCCTCCTCGCCCTCCTCGCCCTCCTCACCCTCGGCCTGAAAAGCCTGGTCGAACACCTCAGCGGCCACAGCGCGAAGGGGCATTGAAGACGTGTGAGTAGTTAGTAGTAAATAGTAAATAGTTAATAGTACTTCCAAACTCTTCGTTTCGAATTTAGTGCTTCGAATTTAGAATTTCCCTCCCCATGTCCATCTCGATCCAGTCCATCCGCAAGACCTTCGGCAGCTACACGGCGCTCGACAACATCTCGCTTGAGGTGCCTGACGGCTCGCTGACCGCCCTGCTTGGCCCGTCGGGTTCGGGAAAGACCACCCTGCTCCGCATCGTCGCCGGACTGGAGTTCGCCGACCCCGGCAGCGGCCGCGTGCTGTTCCATGGCGAGGACGTGACCGACGTCCAGGCCGGCCAGCGCGGTGTGGGCTTCGTGTTCCAGCACTACGCCCTCTTCAAGCACATGACTGTGGCCGAGAACATCGCCTTCGGCCTGACCGTCCTGCCATCCTCGAAACGTCCGCCGAAGAAGGACATCGACGATCGCGTGAATGAGCTCCTCGGGCTCGTGAAACTCGACGGCCTCGGCAAGCGCCGTCCGCACGAACTCTCCGGCGGCCAGCGCCAGCGCGTCGCCCTGGCTCGCGCCCTCGCCATCCGCCCCAAGGTGCTGCTCCTCGACGAACCCTTCGGGGCCCTCGATGCCCAGGTCCGCAAGGATCTCCGCCGCTGGCTGCGCATCTTCCACGACGAGATCGGCCTCACCACCCTCTTCGTCACCCACGACCAGGAGGAGGCCCTCGAACTCGCCGACCAGGTCGTGGTGATGGCGAACTCGCGCATCGAGCAGGTCGGTCCGCCCCAGCAGGTTTACGATCATCCGGAGACTCCCTTCGTCATCCGCTTCCTCGGAAATGTGAACGCGATCAAGGACAGCCGGAATCCCGAGGCCCCGATCTACGTCCGCCCTCACGATGTCAGCATCCTCTTCGCCGCCGAGGCCGATCCCGCCACCGACCGACTCGCCCGCGTGCAGCATCTTTTCGCCGCCGGACCAGTGGCCAAGCTCAGCCTGCGACTCGACGACGGACAGTTCCTCGACGCCGAACTTTCCCGCCAGCAACTTGACGAACTCGGCCTCGATGTTGGCGACCCCGTGGCTGTTAGAATGCAGGGCGCGAGCCGCTTCGAGTGAGGGCGATCCCCCCCCTGCCCGCCACCTCATTCTTTCCCGCAGCCGCTGCGAGCTTCTCTGACAGCTCCTGCGCCGCCTTCTCCAGCTTCTGTTTCTGACTTGGATTGAGCCGGCGCGGCTGGTGGTCCATCACACAGCGGCTGCCGATTGGCTGGCCATTTGGCGCGTCCACCGGGGCACCCGCATAGAAACGGAGGCCATGTTCGCGCAGCAGCGGATTGCCGGAAAAGCGACGGTTCTTCTGGGTGTCGCCGATGACATAAGTCTCGTTGTCCGCCACCACATGTCCACACAGCGAGTGGCTGCGCGGCGTGACCCGCGACTCATCGAGCGAGTCCGGCAGGCCCGAAGCCCCGAGCAGCAGTTGACGTGAGGCATCGACCAGCGAAAAGAACGCGATCGGCATGTCGAGCGACTTCGCCAAGGCTTCCATCTCGCCATCCAACAGCGGATCGGGCTCGGCCGGAGGAAGTCCCAGGCGGTGGATCGCTTCAAGGCGCTCCGCCTCGTGCTCCGGCATGCCCGGCAGCTTGAAATCGCCCGGGATGCTCGCGCTGTAGCCCTCGCAGAATGCCACGGCCTCCGCCACGGATGGCAGCACGGCCTCAATGCCCGACTCCTCGATCTCCGCTGCCGTCGGCAGATTTCCACGCTCCTGCCCCCAACAGCCCAGCACCACGGTCTGCGAGGGAACGATCGCCTTGATCCGACCGATCAAGGCCCGCGCCTGCTTCAGGCCGCTCTCGTGCATCGAGGAAACCAGGATGATGTCCGGCAGATCGCGACCTTCCTCCAGGAGTTTCAATAAAGTCTGGTTCTCCGCGCGCGACGCCGAAATGCGGGTGAAAAATCCATCGAGCTCCAACGCCTTCGCCGCGAATCGTCCCGCCAGCACATCCCGCTCCGACCTCGCCGGCAGACACCAGACCACCATCGAATCCTGCTGCGACGACTCCTGCGGGCTTTCACGAAAATCCGCCTGCTCGAGGATGTTTCCCAACGCCTGATGAATCGCCCGACGCTCGTCGCCGGTGATCGCGCCGTCGTCGTAGTCCGCCTGCACGCGACCGAGGATCGGGATCAGGATTTCATCGAAGAGCGGGATCTCGGAAAACTCCTCCAGATAATCATCCACCATCTCCGCCTCGCCCTGGTCCCCGGAACGGAGCAGGCGCAGATAAATGCCATCCACCGGTCCCAGAGCCTCCTCCTCGCTCAGCATCACATCGAGAAAGGCCAACTGCGGCACATGTCGGCCCATCACCACCAACACCACAGTCAGTGGCGTGGCCAGCACCAGCCCGATCGGCCCCCACAACCAGGTCCAGAACACCGCCGCCACGATCAGCGCGAACGAGGACACCCCGGTGCTGCTGCCGTAGAGCAGCGGCTCCATAACGTTGTTGCTCAGCAGCTCGATCACGATGAACAGCGACAGCACCTTGAGCGGCAGGCCCCAGCTCGGGGAAATGGCCAGCGAGAGGATGATCGGAAACGCCGCCGCGATCCACGGGCCGATGTACGGGATGAATCGTAGTACGCAGGCCAGCCCGCCCCACAGCAGGGCATTCGGAATCCCGAGCAGCCACAGCCCCAGCGCGAGCACCAGGCCGTAGGTGAAGTTCACGATGAACTGCATCAGAAGGTATTTCCGCACCCGATGGCTGGCATCATCCAACGCCTTCGAGGTCGAACTGATCCGCCCCCGTCCCACCAGCCGGAACAGGCGCGCCTGCAAGTCCTCCACGCCCATCAGGATGAAGGTCGTCAGCAACACCACCAGCCCCGCCGTGCCGAAAGGACCCGTGAGCGGCCCCAGGACCAGTGAAACCTTTCCCAACAGCCCGCTGTTCGCCTCCACCAGCTCCACCCGCGTCGCCTTCTCCTGGCTGGCTCCACCCGTCATCTCGCGATTCAGGTCGTCCAGCGTCTTCACCACCGCATCGAACTTCGAACTGTCCGCCGGTTTCATCGACTGGATCTTCGCCGAAAGCTTTGGCTGATACTGCGGCAACTGCTGCGCCAGATCGATCGCCTGGCTCGTGATCAACCAGCCTCCACCCAGGATCAGCGCCGCGATCCCGAGCATTGTCACGATCACCGCCCCTACCCGACGCAGACGCCTCTCCAATCGCTTCACCAGAGGGATCAGGAGAAAGGCCAGCAGGAACGACATCGCCAGCGGAGCCAGAACCTCACGCGCCAGATACAGCCCCGCGATCAGGGCAATCATCGTGAAGGCCTGGAGGGTGGAATGGATCGACTTCAGCGACCCATCGCGCCCCAGGGCACTGGCCGGCTCGTTCTTGGGATTGGACATGAAAAGCAGAGAGGTGAACCCCAGCATGGCCCAGCGAGGCTTGTGGGCACAACCTCAATCCTGCTGAACCCTTTCTCCGAGAATGGCTCAACAGGCAGCTGAATCGAGTCCACGAAACTCC
>JAIXVN010000629.1 GCA_027483005.1 Verrucomicrobiaceae bacterium | reverse complement strand
GGCCCGGAAAGCACGATTTGTTCCGCAGACCCGCCGGGCCCGTTGCCCCCGCGCGGTTTTTCGGCTACATCCTCTCCCAGATGAACGATCCGCTGCGCTACTGCCCGTCCCTCCTGAGCTACACCCGACGCCAGACCCGTGAGGTCACGGTCGGTCGTGTCGGCATCGGCGGCGGCAATCCGATCCGCATCCAGTCGATGATCACCTCCGACACGCGCGACACCCCGGCCTGCGTCAAGGAGGTGCTGGCCCTCGACGCCGCGGGTTGTGAAATCGTCCGCATCACCGCGCAGACGAAGGTTTACGCCGCGAATCTGGAAAACATCGTCCGCGAGGTTCGCGCGGCGGGCAGCGGCGTGCCGATCGTGGCCGACATCCATTTCAAGCCGGACGCCGCGATGGAGGCCGCCAAGTGGGTCGAGAAAATCCGCGTGAACCCCGGAAACTACGCCGACAAGAAGAAGTTCGAGATCCGCGAGTACAGCGACGACCAGTATGCCGAGGAACTGGAGCGCATCCGCGAGGAGTTCGTGCCGCTGGTGAGGCTCTGCAAGGACCTTGGCCGCGCCATGCGCATCGGCACCAACCACGGCTCGCTCTCGGACCGCATCATGAACCGCTTCGGCGACACGCCGCATGGCATGGTCGAGAGCGCGCTGGAGTTCGCCCGCCTTGCCCGCGAGGAGAACTACCACAACTTCGTCTTCTCGATGAAGGCCTCGAACCCGAAGGTGATGATCGAGGCCTACCGCCTGCTCGTCGCTAGGCTCGATGCCGAGGGCGCGGACTGGAATTACCCGATCCACCTCGGCGTGACCGAAGCCGGCGACGGCGAGGACGGTCGCATCAAGTCCGCCATCGGCATCGGCTCGCTGCTGGCCGATGGCATCGGCGACACGGTCCGCGTCTCGCTCACAGAGGACGCCATCCATGAAATCCCGGTCGCCCAGGCCCTCGCGGAGCCCTTCAACCGTGCTTTCTCCTCACCGGAATTCGTCAGCCCACTGGTGCCCACCTACGACCCCTTTTCGTATGAGCGTCGCAGGACCGACGTCCTCTCCGTGGAAGGCCTTGAACTCGGGGGCGACCGCACCGTGCGGGTCTTCACGACCCAGGAAAACTGGAACGCGCTGGCCCACAAGATCGCGAAGATGGGCGACTTCAAGCCGGAGATCGTCGTGGAAAAATCCGGTGTCGTCGCCATCGATCCACGCGATGCTGCTGCGGTGGCGGAGCTGAATCATTCTCCGGTGGCGAAACTCGTCACCGTGGCCGACGGCCTCGATCTCGAACCGATCCACGCCTTCCGCCAACTGGCCTTCGTCATCGATGCCCGTCATCCGATCCTGCTCAAGGACACGCTGCACCCGCCGACAGGCGAAACCGAATTCCTGCAAGCCTTGCTGCCCGCCGCACGGGTGATCGGATCGCTGCTGTGCGATGGCATCGGTGACGCCATCCTGGTTCGTGGCGAAACCGCGCCCGGCCAGTCGCTGCGGCTCGCCTACAACATCCTCCAGGCCGCCGGCACGCGCATTTTCAAGACCGACTATGTCGCCTGTCCGAGCTGCGGTCGCACGCTTTTCAACCTCCAGTCCACCACCCAGAAGATCCGCGCCGCCACCGGCCATCTCAAGGGCGTGCGCATCGCGGTCATGGGCTGCATCGTCAACGGCCCCGGCGAAATGGCGGATGCCGACTTCGGTTACGTCGGTGGTGCTCCGGGCAAAATCAACCTCTACGTCGGCAAGACCGCGGTGAAGTTCAACATTCCCGAAGGCGAGGCCGTCGAGCGACTGATCGATCTCATCCAGGAGCACGGAAAGTGGATCGACGCCCCCACCGGCGAACCGGCGGAAGTCTGAACCGCACATGGCCACGGAAACCCTCACAGAAACCCGCGAATCGGTGTCGCTCGATGTTCCGTGGAACATCGTCGTCCACGATGATCCGGTGAACCTGATGGACTACGTGACCTGGGTGCTGCGCAAGGTGTTCCACTATGATCACGGCCTCGCCCACCGCCTGATGATGGAGGTCCACACCGCCAAGCGTTCGGTCGTCTGGACCGGCGAGCGGGAAAAGGCGGAGCTCTACGCCTCGCAACTCCAGGGATTCCAGCTCACCACCTCGCTTGAGAAACCGGCATGAAGATCGCGCCCACGCTCAACGGCGGCATGCGGATCGACGCCGAATCCGCCGAGGACTGGCAGATTCTACGATATCTCCCGTACGACGCCCGGCCGCAGGAACTGGCGCAGCGGTTGGCTGATGCCACCGAAGAGGACACCACCGACTGGCGCGAGTATGTGCTGCCGGACCTGCAGGATTCCTTCACCCAGCAGATCGCCTTTGTTTACCACGCGATCGAAAAGGCAGCGGCCGAAGCCAAGGAGCAGGAAGGGGCCTTGTTTGTCGAAAAGGAGGATGCCCTGACCTGGTATGGCGCGCTGAACCAGGCGCGGCTGACCCTTCAGGCGATGCACCAGCTTCCCCAGACGCCATCGGAGTTGCAAGGCATGGAGCCTGAGAGGCGTGGGGCCTTCTACCGCTCGCAGTTTTACTGCATCATCCAGACCTTGCTGATCGAACGGGTGCTTTGAATCAGCGGGTCACGATTTTCACCTCGAAGGCGATCAGGTCATTCACGAGATGGCCGGCGAGACGCTGGAAAAATTTTCCCGAGCCGTAAAGAATGCCCCAGCGGGTGCGGTCGATCGAGAACACCGCCTGCGCGGCGGCATGGCCATCCGGGGTGAGACCGGAAGCTGCATCGAATTCAATCGGATGCGTCTGCCCCTTGATCGTGAGGTCGGCTGTGACCCGCAGGTTCGATGAACCGGGGCCGCTTCCCGCCAGTGGGATCGCCGAGGTGATGACCAGCCTGGCCTCGGGAAAGAGGGCCACGTCGAAAAAGTCATGATCGTGGAGATGATGGACCAGCACATCGTGATACGCGCTGCCCGAAAGATCGCTGCAATC
>JAIXVN010000353.1 GCA_027483005.1 Verrucomicrobiaceae bacterium | reverse complement strand
TTCTGGGTTTCAGCCTGGATTGTTCACAGCAAGCCGATGATGAAGCCGGGAGTTCTAGGGCTGATCGAACTGGTCCTGCGCGGTGGTGGCTGGCTGTTCTATTTCATTTCCGTGCTGATCCTGATGACCCTGCTCACGGTTGGAATCTCGGCGCTCAAAGGGCGCTGGAGGCTGCTTGGTTATGCCGTCTCGGTGGGTGCGTTTCTGGCGACGGTGCTCTGGGTCTCGCATGACCACCGTTGGACCCGGGGCCAGTATTACTGGGTGCCGACCTGCTTTGCCTTGCTGCCGTGTTTCGCGCTCTGGCTGGCGCCGCGACTGGAGTCCCTGATCGAGGATCGGTCGGCCCGCTGGCGTCTGGCGGCCGGACTGCTGGCCTGCGGGGTGGTGGCCGCCCTCGTTGAATGGCACTTCGCGGCTCCTGCCAGCCTGATCGAAGAGACTCGGAAATGGGTGCCGAAGCACGCAAGGTTTTCGATCAGTTTCGACGCGGCGATGATCGTGGTGCTGAGCTTGGGGATCCGCTGCAAGCCGGGTTGGATCGTTTCCTTTCTGGCGAGAAACGCGCTGGGTATCTATTGCCTCCACGGCTTCATCGTCGGCGGGGTGGTCAAGGGGGTTGATCTCGTCGTTGGTGGTCGTTTCCCCGCCTTGGTGCTTCCCCTCAGCATTGTGGCAACCGTGTGCGTCTGCGTGGTGGGGGCCGAGTTCCTGCGCCGGGCCTTTCGTGAGAGGCTGGTTTGAAGGCTTCGGGGCCACGCCCGCATGAAGTTCCAGCTTGAAACTACGCTGGATTGATTCAGTCTGCCAATCCCGGCTACTTGAGTTTCCATCTTCCATCCACCGCCTCCCCCAGAACCCGTGAACACCTTTCTAAGATTCAGCTTATGGCTGTCTCTGCTCGTCGCATGTCATTTGCGAGCACAGACTGCCTCGATCCTGGTGGATTTCGGGTCCAGCTCGACGAAGACCGCATCGCCAGATGGCAATGGAAGGCACTGGAACAACGTCACAGACGGTGCTTCCGGGACGGTCATTTCGAGCTTGTTGTCTTCGAGCGGACTTGCATCCGGCATGTCGTTGTCGGTTTCCGGGTATCAAGGGGTCAACACCAACGGCACGACCGCCCCGGATTCAGCGGCGCTTGGAACTCTTGCCGTTTCCACCGCCACTCAGGATTCCTTTTATGTGGACGTGAACAATGTGCTGACGGTCACCCTCGGCAATCTCCCTCCCACCGGGCTGTTCAGGATCACCTTGTTCGGATCGCGCGACATTTCCGAAGCAAGAAGCACGCGTTACGATGTGACAGGCCTGACGACCGAGACGGCGGTGCTGTCCACGAGTGGGACTGGTCTTGGAACCTCATCCCAACCCGGCGCGAACCGCTCAGGCCTGGCGGTGGTGAACAACATCGTTCCCTCCGCCGATGGAAAGATCAGGATCGAGGTTCGCCGCAATGGTTTGGCGTTCGGTTACCTTGGAGCTCTGCGGTGTGAAGTCCTGAACCCGGTCAATTTTCCGCCGTCGGTCACCAACCTGCTTCTAACAGGATCTTCCCGTGTCGGCTCAACCTTGCGGACCGCCTGCACTTTCGTCGACCCGGATGGCGACCCCGAGGGCCAGACAAAATTGGTGTGGGAGCGGGCAAGCTCGCCGGGTGCCACCGGGACCGTCATCTCGGGTTCTGCAGCGGGTGCATCCACCTTCACCCTCCGCCCTGAGGACCAGGGCGCCTATATTCGCTGTGGGGTCACTCCGGAGGCCAGTTCCGGATTCCTCGTTGGGCAGACCCAGTACACCTCGTGGCTCGGCCCGATCAAGGCGGCGGGCGTTCTGACCACGTATCACGTTGGAAACAGCTTCACCCGCTGGACGAGCATTCCGCAGCAATTGGCGAACCTGAGTGTGGCGGAGCCCAATCCGGCCTTGTTCGGAATGCAACTGACCGATGGGCAGACACTCCAGTATCATTGGGAGACTGGTACCCGCACGGGCCCTGGGCCGATGACCGGTTCGCGCTCGCGGGAGGAGATTTCGACCGGCAGTTGGGACGTGCTGGTGCTCCAGCCTTTCAGTCAGGAGTGGCTGTCATCGTCGATGCCCGGGTTCACGGATTATGCCCGCCGGTATTACCAGTTGGCCGACGCCGCTGGCACCCAGGTCTATCTTTATGCCTACTGGCCCTGGCAGGCCCAGACGCTTTCAACCCAGACCGCCATCAACGCGGCCTTTGAACAAGTGCGCAGCACCATCAGCCAGTCGGGCAGCAAGCCCGCCCTGATCATCCCGAGCGGGCAGGCCCTGAAGGCCGTGATCGACGCCTGCGGAAGTGGGGCATTGCTCGGCTACAAACGGAGTTCCTTCTACATCGACGAACGACATCCCAGTGCTCTTGGGGGCTATGTGAGTGCCTTGGCGCACTATGCGACGATCTACAAGAAGAGCCCCGTCGGTCTCCCTGCCCGGACACTTGCTTCGGACACCAGTGGGGCACAGGTGATGATTCCCAGCAATGTGGCGACCCGCATCCAGCAGATTGTGTGGGGAGTGGTCAGCACTTATCCGAATTCCGGGGTCGTGGCGCCGATCGAGGTCCTGCCTCCTCCTCC
>JAIXVN010000030.1 GCA_027483005.1 Verrucomicrobiaceae bacterium | reverse complement strand
CCTCGTCAGTGTCCTGTTGCTCGCGCCAGTTGGTCGCATGACCGCTGCGGAGGCTGCGTCGCCGGTGGCCGAGCTCGACGCGAAGACCCCCGCCACCGCTGCGAAGGAGGGATGGAAGCTGAGCTTCAGTGAGGAGTTCGAAGGGTCGCAGGTCGACGCGAACAAGTGGATCATCAAGGACGAGAAGGAGCGGCTGGCGAAGAACGTGTCGGTGTCGGACGGGATCCTGAAATTGGTCACCAGACGCGAGGGGAAAGGGTGGAGCAGCGCGTGGCTCTCGACCAAAGGGTTTCGTCAGAGATACGGCTGGTTCGAGTGTCGCTTCCGCATCGCCGGGGCGTCCGGACTGAACAACGCGTTCTGGCTGAACACCCCGCCCGAGCGCCTGGCGCTGAAGGATCCCACCCTGCCGCGCTTCGAGATCGACATCGTCGAGGCGCACTACCCGCGCGAGGTGGCGATGAACCTTCACAACTGGCAGGGCAAGCACACCGGCAGCGGCCAGAAGCACGTGGCGGAGGCCGATCTCAGCCAGGATTTCCACGTTTACGCCTTCGAGTGGACGCCCAAGGAGCTGGTCTGGTACTTCGACGGGAAGAAGATCCGCACGCTTGCCAACACCCTCTGCCATGCCGAGCAGGAGGTCCTGCTCAGCACCAAGGTCGCCCCCTTCGCCGGCAAGGCCAGCGCCGCGCTGGACGGCAAGAGCATGGACGTCGATTACGTGCGCATCTCTCGGAAGGCGGAGTGAGCCGAGCGAGCCAGAGGCGCTGAGGCGCTGAGGCGGTGAGGCGGTGTGACCGGGGCAGTCCAAATGGGGGCCCGAGCATCCAGGGTTCGGCTCCACCCAGGGTAGCCCGGATGCGGACAAGCCTGGGCTTCGGGATGGAACGCCGATGGCGCAGGGGCGATGGAGGTTTTGGGAACCGGGGGCTGTTGGATTGGTTCGTGCCTGGCTTCCGGTTTGGGAGCGTCCCCCACCGGACCGTCCGGAGGCCGGGTCCCTGCCTTCTGGACGTCAGGAATTTCAGGCCTTCGAGGCCTTTCGGGAGTTGATTCCTTTTCTTTCGTTGGCTCCGGATCGCTGGACGGGCCGAAATCTCCCCCCGCTTGGACGCCATCGTCATTCATCAATCCTTCTCCCCGATCCGCAATCCGAAGGCCCATGTTTTCGGCATCGGGGCTCCATCAGACCGGCGGGCAGAGAATCATCGCAGAGGGCCCCCCTTTCAGAGGCAAGTCCGCGAGGATCGACTCCAGGAGTCCTTGGTGCCTGCGGTTGCCGCAATCACCGGAGCTGCTTGATTCATGATATCTCAACCTAGAAACCGCGAATGAACGCCAATAAAACACTGGAAATGCATGAATGATGAAAACCAACGCGTTGCCCCTTATGATGAATCGCCCGATTCACATCACTCATTGAAAATTCCTGTGCATTGGCGTTCATTCGTGGTTTCGTTTTCCTCCTAAAGCTCGTTCGAATGCTGAATGTGGTGGCTGGGCGGCGAAGGGAGCTTGGCGGAACCCGGACAAACGTTGCGAGGGCAAATTCAGACCGATGGAGGATCCCCGGCTCAGATTTTCCCGAGCACCTCGCTGAAGACGCCGAGCGTCTCATCCAGATCCGCCTCGGTGTGGGCGAGGCTGAGGAAGCCGGTCTCGTAGGGCGAGGGGGCGAGGTAGATCCCCTTGTCGAGGCAGCCCCAGAAGAACTTTTTAAAGAACTCCAGATCCTGCTTCATCACGTCGTCGACGTTGACGATCTCGCGGTCGGTGAAGAACAGGCAGAACATCGAGCCGACGCGGTTGAAGCGGTGCGGCACGCCCTTTTCCGCGAGGAGCTGACGCAGGCCGGCTTCGAAGTGGGCTCCGAGTTGGTCGAGGCGGGGAAAGCCGGAGGGCTTCGAAAGTTCCTTGAGCTGGGCAAGTCCGGCGGCCATGGCGAGCGGGTTGCCGGAAAGCGTGCCTGCCTGATAAACCGGGCCGATCGGGGCGAGCAGGTCCATGACATCGGCGCGACCGCCGAACGCACCGACCGGAAGTCCGCCACCGATGACCTTGCCTAAGCAGCTCAGGTCCGGGGTGAGGTTTTCAAGGCCCTGCACGCCCGCCTTGCCGAGTCGGAAGCCGGTCATGACTTCGTCGAAAATGAGCAGCGCGCCGTATTGCTTCGTGATCGAGGAAAGCCGGTCGAGGTAGCCCGCTTTCGGAAACACCAGGCCGGCATTCGCGGGGTAGGACTCGACGATGATGGCGGCGATTTCCTCCCCACGTGCGGCGAAGAGCGACTCGAGCGCTTCGAAGTCATTGTAGGGCAGCACCAGCGTGTGCTTCGCGAAATCCTTCGGCACGCCAGCGGAGTCGGGCTCGCCATGGGTCAGCGCTCCGGAACCGGCAGCGACCAGCAGGGAATCGCTGTGGCCGTGATAACAGCCGTCGAATTTCACGATCGTGTCGCGCTTCGTGAACCCGCGCGCCAGGCGGATGGCGGACATCGTGGCCTCGGTGCCGGACGAGCACATGCGGACCTTCTGGACCGATGGCACCCAGTCGGTGATCGTGCGGGCCATCTCGACCTCGTAGGGGTTCGGGATGCCGAAGGAAATGCCGTCCTTGGCGACCTCGTGGATGGTGTTGGTGATGACCGTCGGCGCGTGGCCGAGGATGTTCGGGCCCCAGGAGCCGATGTAGTCGATGTAGGTCTTGCCATCGACGTCCTCGATCCGGCTGCCCTTGGCGCGACGGACGAAAAACGGCTCGCCCCCGACATTGCGGAAGGCGCGGACCGGCGAGTTCACGCCTCCGGGGATGAGTTCCTTGGCGGCGGCGAAGAGCTTGGACGAAATGCTCGTGGACATGCGGGGAAGGTGAACGCCGAAGTTCCAACGTCCAACCTCGAAGATCCGAAGTTTTCCAAAAAACGGATGAATAGGGAGCCCCCGGACCCCGTCCGAGTTCCGGGCTTTCCATGCCCGAAATCCCTGCTAACCTGCCCCAATGAAACGCTGGCTCACTTTCGCGTTGTCGCTCGCTCTCGCCATTCCCGCCTTCGGCCAAGCCGGACGCCGCGACCGGACGGAGCGGAAATCCCTCCTCGAACGTGATCCGGACGTCGTTTACTTCGAGGAGGACTCCCCGAAGCCCGTCATGCTCGGCGTGATCAAGGAAGCTCCCGTGTTTTCCGACAAGGAGGGCAAGGTGAAGCTCGGCTACCTGAAGGCCAACCAGACGGTGCGGCTCGAAGCCATGACCGACCGCGCCTACAAGGTCCGCGGCCAGGGCACCAGCAATGGCATTTCCGGCTGGGTCCCGCCCTGGGCCTTTTCCTCGAAGGATCCAAAGTTCGTCGAGAACCTCAAACTCCTCTACGCCCGCAACATCCAGGTCCAGAAGCTCATCGACGCCCATCAGGTGGCCGTCGGCCTGACACCCGACGAGGTGCTGAAATCGCTCGGCAAGCCCACCAAGACCACCATGCGCAAGACCGGCGAAGGCCAGAGTGGCCGCTGGGAGTTCATCGACTACGAGGAGGTGAACAACTATACCACCGTCCGCGATCCCGTTACCGGCGCGATTTACCGCCAGCTCATCAGCACCACCCAGATCGAAAAGGGCAAGACGGCGGTGGAGTTTGAAAACGGCCTCGTCAGCGCAGTCGAGGAGAGCGAGAACCGCCAGAAGGGTGG